>JAQUAW010000022.1 GCA_028687045.1 Patescibacteria group bacterium | reverse complement strand
AAGACGCTTGATTGAATTCAAAGTATTGCCTGGATTTGTTACAGCTTGACGCTTAGCCAATTGTCCGACAAGACGTTCACCTGTTTTGGAAATAGCCACGACAGATGGAGTGGTACGATTTCCTTCTTTGTTTTCTAGTACTTTTGGCTGACCACCTTCGATGATAGCCATACATGAGTTAGTTGTTCCTAGATCGATTCCTAATATTTTTGACATAAATTAGTTTATTAGTTAATTGGATAATTAATGGATACGAAATACGAAAGGTACGAAATTACGAAAGTTTTGTAGTTCGTATTTTTCGTAAATTTCGTATTTCGTATCCTATATAGTTAAATTTGTTATATAAATTATATAGTCTTGGCAGTTTAGAATGTTCAGTTCACCACTGCCAGTCTGTTTAAATCTGTTTAAATCAATGCTATTTTTTAATCACCTTCACATCCACCTTATTCATTTTCTTTTCCTCAGCTTTTGGACAAGTAATCTTGAGTATACCATCTTCAAATTCAGCACTTACTTCATTTTCTTTGACCGAAACTGGCAAAGATACTTGGCGGAAAAATGATCCACCACGTACTTCTTTGCGATAATAATTTTTTTCATCAATTTCATGTTCTCTTTGACTTTCACCTTGAATAGTCAAAACTCCTTTTTCCACACTGACTTCTACTTGCTCTGGATTAACACCAGGAAGCAAGGTCTCGACTACGACAGCGTCTTTTGTCTCATAGACGTCGACAGCTGGCACGAAGCCTTTGCGATTGAAATCATTGTTGTTGGTAAGAGCGGGAAAATTTCTTACCATATTATCCATATCATCGAATGGATCCCATAGTCTTGGTAACATATTTTTTTAATTAATTATAATCCTGTCAGACAAGCAAGGGGGATCCCTGCCTGCCGGCAGGCAGGTTTCTTAAAAATAAACTAATTTGTAAAAATTTATACTGAAAACTAATAATTACGTCTAAAAAGATTTCCTAAATAAAGACATTTTTATTTTAATATTAATGACCCTTAGCAATAATCACCTTCGCCACTTTGAAAATTTTACCTTTCATAGTGTAACCAACATCTATTTCTCTCAAAATTTTACCTTCTAATTCTTCTGAATCTTCTTCACCGGCTGCTTCATGAAATTCTGGATTGAACATCTCCCCTACTGTTTTTATTTCTTCTATTTCAAATCTTTTTAATACATCACTAAATTGTTTCATGATATAACCAATCCCGTCTACCCAATTTTTTACTTTTTTGTCTTTTTCATTTTCACTATCAAGCTCGGGATGATGTGAAAAAGCTTTTTTGAAATTGTCATACACAGGAATGAAATCTTCCAAAACTTGCAACTCACTCATCTTCACCCATTCACTTCTTTTGTTTTCTATTTCAGTTTGCAAATTTTTGTAATCAGCTTGAGCCCTTTGCCAACCTGATTTATATTCTTCTATTTGTTTTTCCAACTCTTCTATTCTTTTATTTTTTTTCCGACCGAAGGTTGGTCCGCCTTGGGCGGATTTATCATCCTCTGTTAATTTCTTTTCCTCAGACATAAATATTTTTAATTAAATTTTTTTAATAGATAATCTAGCAAAGTATAATTGGTAGAATAGTCCATTCGAACTGGTCCCAAAACCATAAACAAAATATTGTTTTTTAGTTTCGCACCGACCAGTCCACACATACTACCAAAAGGATTTTCTGTCCCAATCAAGATTTTTGGTTCAGCACTTTCAATCGCTTTGTACATCTCACCAATCATATCTTCACATTGATCAAAAATTGTTGAAACACTGACCATGTAAGCATAATCATGAAATTCAGGTTGTGAAAAAAGATTTTTGATACCAGTGTAATAAAGTGAACCAGGACCAAAAGCAATAATCACAGAGTTGCCAGTTTTTTCGGAAATATTTTTGGCAATAGTTTTTAGTTCATCATTTATTTTTTCAGCTGACACACTATCGAAATCTTCGGCAATTTTTTTGGCAATAGTCTTCACCTTCATGATATTTTCTACATAGTATTTGTAACCGATTTCAGTCGGAATACGACCAGATGAAGTATGAGGATGAGTCAAATAACCCAATTCTTCCAAGTCACGCATTTCATTTCGAAGAGTGGCACCACTAAGTTCCAAATCACATTCATCAACCAAAAAACTGGATCCAATAGGTTCAGCTGATTTCGTATATTTTTCGATTATTAGAGCCAAAATTTTGGCTTTTCTTTCGTCTAACATAATTTATAATATTAGCACTCTTATATCTACAGTGCTATTATACTATTATCACTCTATGGTGTCAAGTGACAATCCACAACCTAAATTAAGGATACGAAATACGAAAAGTACGAACATACGAAAGTTTCGTAATTTCGTAACTTTCGTATTTCGTATCCAATAAAAAAACAACCTCATTTTTTGAGATTGTTTTAATGTTTTTATGTTCTAGTGTTTTAATACAAATTACTCACCTTCCGCCACACTCTTCCCAGCATTTCTCATTTCAGCAATACTAGAAATTTCACTTAGCAAAACATTTTCTACATAGATACCACGAGAGTAAAAAATTCTTTCTAACTCATTTTTGAGTTCAGTTTCTACAGCATCACGTTTGGCACCAATGATTTCTTCAGAATCAAAACGACTGATAACCATACGCATACGACTACGCATAGTTGGACGGATAATTTTTTCGACAAAATCTTCACCAATAGTTTGCCAAATATTTGGAATTTGATGAATATCTAGACGAAGAAGTACAGTACCTTCAATAGCAATCTTTTTACCACTTTTAGTCACTGCCCCAATCGGGACATCCCCCATAGCTTTTGGATGAGCAGGATTGAATTCACGAGAGATAGCGTATTCCAAAGTCTGAGTATTGAAAAGTCTAGCTTTTTGCCAAAAAGGAATTTTCAAATGAAGCCCAGGAGTCAATACTTTTTTCAAAACTCCACGACCAAGATCATAAACACAAGCCACATGTCCTGGTGGAACTTTTATAAATAAACCTTTCAAAACATCCTCCATTACAAATGAATACATTAATTTGTCTAGTGAATCAGCCATATAATTTTAATAATAAAATTAATTTTTTATTTTTTTTCTTCTTTTTTTGGTGTTACTATAGCTCTTATAACAAACCTTTCTATCATACCAAAAAACATAGAGGTAATAATAAATAAAGATTTGACCATTGGTAACAACCAAAGTATATAAAAAGAAAATGCAGGGAATAAAACAAAATAAAATAAATCAGATTTTTCAACTCCAGCTTTTTTATGTTTTTTAAAATCTATATATATTTCTACAAGTAAAATAATAGCTACTAAACCTGGCCAAAATATATCATTTACATGACCCAAATTAAAGCCATAAAAATAAACATTGATACTACCTGGAAAATCTACCCAATCGTATAATGTCTTAAGTAATTTTTCACCAGTAATACCTTGCAAAAACACTTGATACAATAATACCAAAACCAACAATTGAATACCTAATGAAATAGCTTTTGCCCAAGGATGTATTTTGTTAGCTCTAGCAACTTGTCTTATTTCTGTTTTTAACTGTGCAGGATCATTGCGAAATTCTTTTTCTAATTTTTTTATTTCTTCTTGAACTTGGACATCTCTTATTTTGTTTCTTTCACCCACAAAAGTTAAAGGCAAAAGTATAATACGCAAAAAAATTGTCAGGTACACAACAGCCCAACCTAGATTCTGGTGAGCATAATTATTATAAAACCAAATAAGTACGTTAAACAACGGTTGATATAATAAATCATTCCAAATAAAGCTCCACATAGTCAAATTTTTCTAGCTAAAATTATGCTTATATAATAGCAATATTTAACAAAAAAAGCAAGAAGTAGTAAAGGAATGAGGTATGGGGAATGAGGTATGGGGAATGAGGAATGTGGAACTAGAAATATTAAATATCTCAGGATTTTGATTTTATAAAATTAATCAACAAACCACCAACGATATCTTTAACTTTTACTAAATATTCATATTGTTTGTCTGAAATATAATCTAAATCTTTCAAAACAAGGATATAACACTCCACTTCTCTAAATGAACCCCTTGCTATTATAAAAAAATGTAATTTATCTTTTTTTGTTTTTCTACCATAGCCTTCCACTATATTAGCCAATACAGAAACAACAGCTCTACGCATCTGTGAAATAAGTCCATATTTTTCAGTATCGGGCAACAATTCAGTTATTTTATAAATAATAATTATAAATTTTCTTGTTTCTTGTACCAATCTCAAGTCTAACAATGACTTTGGCAAAGACATATTATATAAAAAATTATTGTAATTTCCTCATTTATTTTAGTGCTATTTTTTTCGTAATCCCCATTCCTCGTCCCTCATCCCACGTTCCCCATTCCCCTATTCTTTCCTAATCGCCACAATCGGATCAAGTGAGGCTGCTTTTTTGGCGGGATAAATACCAAAAAACAAACCAACGGATGTAGAAAAACCAATAGATAATATAATAGAATAAAGAGGTACTTCAAAAACCCATTTCAAACCAAAACTATTTGCACCCAAATAAATAACATAAGAAACCATAATACCAAAAATCACACCGACAATTCCACCGGCAAAAGTAAGCATCATAGCTTCAGTCAAAAATTGCCACAAAACATCCTTTCTCTTAGCACCAAGAGATTTGCGAAGACCTATTTCAAAAGTACGCTCTGTCACTGTCACATACATAATATTGGTAATACCAACTCCGCCAACCAAAAGCGAAATACAGACTAGAGCAATCAGAAGCAAAGTAATACCGCCAACAACAGTCTCCAAAGTACCACGGATTTCATCCATAGTTGTCACTTTGAAATCATCTTTGTCAGGATCAGTAATATCATGTTTTTCACGCAAAATAATTTCAACATCTTCTTTGGTACTTTCTAATTGTGACATATCTATAACTTGAGCATTGATACCCATAGCATAATCTGTACCCAAAAATTTCTTTTGCAAAGTTTTGGTAGGAATATACACAATTTTGTCAAAATCGATACCAAAACTAGCACCGCGTTTGGCTTGCACACCAACAACTTTGAACGATTTACCTTTTACAAAAACATTTTTACCAATAGCATCATCTGTACCAAAAAGTTCGTCTTTCAATTTGAAACCAAGCACTATTACTTGAGCTAAAGAATTTTCTTCTTCGACATCATAGAATCTACCTTCTGACATTTTTATATTATCTATCAAAGCTGCATTGGCACCATAACCAAAAACTATTGATGATTTACTTTCTTCACGATATTTTATCATCTGTTGATTAGTAACATAATTGTAAGCTATGGAAATATTTGGATGCTTCACTATTTCTTCCATATCTGAATTTTTCAGTGAAGTGATATTGACACCTTGTGCCATACTTGTCGCACTACCAGAGCCACCTTTGCTTGGCACACGCACTTCAATATTCAGAGTATTGGCATTGTACATATCCAATTCACCCAAAACCAAAGATTCCAGTCCTCTACCAGCTGAAACAATAATAATCACCGCTGAAATACCAATACTAAGCGCTATGACTGTCAAAACAGTACGCATTTTTTGGCGAACAAGAGCTAAATATGAAAGTTGTAAAACATCTCTAAAAAGCATAAAAAAAATTATTCGTATCTTAAAGCTTCCATGGCACTGAGCTTGCTAGCTTTGTTGGCAGGTACAATACCAAAAATAAGACCAATACCAATAGAAACACCACAAGCTAAAATTATAGAAAAAGGACTAATCACCAAATCCCAAGCATAACCCATGTTTTGAGCCACCACAGCTACTAAAACAGAAATCAAAACACCTAAAATAATACCGATACTACCACCAACAAAAGTAATAACAACTGATTCAATCAAAAATTGAAAAGTAATATCGCGAGATTTGGCGCCAACCGCTTTTCTCAAACCAATTTCTTGTGTTCTCTCTTGAACAGTAGCCAACATAATATTCATAATACCAAAACCACCCACAACCAAAGCCAAAGCTGAAATAGCTACTAGAAAAAATTTCAAAGCATCAGTAATACTAGAAATAGCATCTAGACCTTCGGACAAAGCACGTACTGAAAAATCATCAACTTCATCTACGCCAATATTATGTCTATCACGCAAAATTTGTTCCATACTTTCTACTGCATAAGCAGCGTTCTCAGGAGTATCTACTTTGGCGCGTATATAATTGATATGATCAATACCAAGTAACAAATTTTGAGCTGTACTAATAGGTATAAATAATTGATTATCTTGATTTTGGAAACCACTAACTCCCCTTTCTTTCATCACACCTATGACATTAAAATTTGTTTTATCAATACGAATTCTTTTGCCCAAAGCATCTTCTGTACCAAACAAATTTTCTTTTACTTCAGAACCAAGTACAGCAACACGAGCTGAAGTTTTTTCTTCTTCTGCATCAAAAAAGTGTCCAGATTCTACTTCTGTTTCTTCAACATCTATATAGCTAGCAGTAGTGCCTGTATAATTGGTGTTAATACTTTCATTACCATAAGAAATAATATCATTGCCCGTTGCATACATCGCTAGACTTTCTATACAATCACAACCATTTTTCAAAACATCTTGACCATCTTCATAAGTCAAAGTAGTCACTACGATACCAAGAGCTGAAGCTGGTGGACCATCTTTTTCTGAATTTCCAGGCAACACGCCAATCAAATTTGAACCCAAACTTTTTACTTGATTCAAAATCAAACTTTGGGCTCCAGCACCAACAGACAATACAATAATTACCGCCATGACACCAATCACAATACCAAGCATCGTCAAAAAAGAACGTGTTTTACTACGCGCAATTATTTTCCACGAACTTGTGACACTTTCAACAATATTCATATAATAATTATACTAATATACTAATTTTACGAATCCTCCCAAGGCGGACAAGTAATACAAATATTACAAATCTTTTCTTAAAAAACATATACTAAATTGAATATTAGTAATATTTGTATTATTCGTATTATTTGTATATTGGTATTTTAAAATTTATTTAATCAAATCACCCATATCTTTGGCGATTTGTCTTTTCTCAACAGGTTTGTCATATTCTATCAAACCATCTTTCAACATGATAATACGTTTGGCATGTTCGGCTGTATATTTTTCATGAGTAACCAAAATTATACTATGACCCTTTTCATTCAAATCTTGCAAGACTTTCATAACTTGTAAACCAGATTTAGAATCAAGATTACCAGTTGGTTCATCTGCAAAAATAACTTCAGGATTATTGACCAAAGCACGCGCAATAGCGACACGCTGTTTCTCACCACCAGACAATTTGTTTGGAGAATAATCAAGTCTATGACCAAGTCCTACTTGATTCAACAGATCTTTTGCTCTTTCTATTCTTTCTTTTTTTGGCATGTCAGTATACAAAAGTGGCAACATCACATTTTCTAGAGTTGTCGAACGATTGAGCAAATTGAAAGCTTGAAAAACAAAACCAATTTTTTTGCTACGCATATCAGCCAACTCATCATCACTAAGTTTACTCACATCACGCCCTTCAAACAAAAATTGGCCTTCACTCAAAACATCTAAGAAACCCAAAATATGCATGAGGGTAGATTTACCAGAACCAGACGGACCCATGATAGATACAAACTCTCCTTTATCAATATCAAAAGTCACACCATGTAGAATTTTGGTAATTACATCCCCATTTTCAAATTGTTTTTTTAGATCGTTAACCTGAATAAGCTTAGACATAATACATTTTTAAATTAAAAAGTTTTTATATTTCAACATTATAAAATAAATTGAGATAAAATAGAGATACAATCGAGATGAAATAATTATTTTATAATAGAAAGTTTTTCGTAATTTCGTACCTTTCGTATTTCGTATCCTAATTAATTTTTCTCCCACTCCTGCACACTCTGCATATATTCATCTTTGATAGTAAAAAAATATTCTTTTACTTTTTCATAATCATTTTGTACTTCACCATCAAGAATTGCATCTTCAAGTGCTTTTTTTATTCTACCAACAGTTGGTCCAGGTTTCAGATTACAAAGCTCCATGATTTCTTCACCACGCACTGGAGAATTGAAAGCACGAAGTTTGTCTTTTTCCAATACTTCAGCAATACGACTTTCCAAAATATCATAATTTTTGAGACGTTTCTCAAGTTTTTTTGGATTACCGGTCGTAATATCACTACGACAAAGAGTCAACAAATCTACCAAATCATCTTGCAAATTTACGACAAGACGTCGCACTGGACTATCAGTAATTCCTTCATCCATTAGGGCAATCGGTTGTTGGTGCCAACGCACGAGCTTAGCTACATATTCAGTATCTTGCTTACTCATACGCAATCTTTTGCTAATATCACGCACAATTTTTCTTCCCAAATGTTCATGCATATCAAAAGCCCAACCACGTTTTGGCACAAACTGCTTAGTACCAGGTTTACCAATATCGTGCATAAGTGCTGCATAACGTAACAATTTTTTGTCAGAACGCTCAGCCAAATTATCCACGACTTTGAAAGTGTGTTCTAAATTATTTTTATGAGTATGTCCATAGACTTCATCTACTCCCCACAAATCACAAACCTCTGGCAAAAATTCTTGCAAAAGACCAGTCTCATACAAAATCCAAAGACCTATAGAAGGTTTAGGAGTAGACAACAACTTAAAAAATTCTTCTTGAATTCTTTCAGCTGAAATTATTTTCAATCTTTCTTTGTTTGTCTTTATGGCTTGATAAGTTTTTTTGTCAATTTCAAAATTGAGTTGTGAAGCAAATCTAGCAGCACGAAGCATACGCAAAGGATCTTCTGAAAAAGTAATATCTGGATTAAGTGGGTTACGAATAATCTTTTTTTCCAAATCTTTTTGACCATCAAAATAATCTTCTATTTTTTTACTTAGTCCTGTCGCGCCAACTTTCCTAGCCATAGCATTGACTGTGAAATCGCGACGTGACAAATCTGTTTGCAAATCAGTAGAGACTACTTGGGGTTTGCGAGAATTACTTTCATATTTTTCGGTTCTTGCTCCAGCAAATTCTATTTCAAACAATTTTTCTTTCTTAATTTGATTTTCATCAAAATTTTTTTCTGGTTCTTCCACTTTTAGATCCATAGTTCTAGTAAAAACAAATCTAGCAGTATCGAAATCTGGAAATTCAATAAGTGTTCCCTCTTCGTCCCAATTCTCTGCAAATTTTTTGGCAAATTCAAGACCACTACCAACAACAACAAAATCTATATCAGCTTTATTTTTTGTTCCAAGCAAAAGATCTCGTACATAACCACCAACAGCATGGACATCTACTTTTTCTTTTTTGGAAATTTGATGAATTGTCGAAAAAATCTTTTTTATATTCATAATTCAATCAACTGTATAAATATCTGCAATATTTTTTTAGATAATATCACGCAAGACTACATCTTCGCCAGCTTGCAAACCTGAAGTAATTTCAATAAGACCATTGTCTCCACGAAGACCTGTATCAACATAAACATCTTCAACTTTGGTTCCTTTCAAAACACGAACATATTTTTTGCCACTATCATCTGTTTTGATAGCACGTTGTGGAATATACAAAGCATTTTCTTTTTGTTCTGTATAAAACAAAATATTTGCAGTCATACCATTCAAAATATTGAACTCATCAGTATTACTATCTTCCATCGCAACAGTCACTTTGTAATAAACTACATCTTGAATAACAGTTTCACCTGTTTCTATTTCACTTACTTTTCCCACAAAATGATGATCTTCACCATAAGCATCAAGAGTAATATCAGCATCGTTGCCTACTGCAATCTTTATAATATCTGTTTCTGGAATATCTACTCTTATTTCAAACATGTTTGGATTCACAAGTTTTACCGCAATTTCAGTAGCACTTACGAATTCACCAACTTTGACATTTACTTTACCTACTGTACCCGCAATTGGAGCAACAATTCTACCTTTATTACGAGCAGAAACAGCTTGTGACAAACTAGCTTGGGATTCATAAAGTTGAGCGCGAGCAGATGAGACATCTTCGCTTCTAGCAGGATTTTTTACATCATTGTATTGAGCTTCAGCTTGTCTGACACTAGCTTCAGCAGAAGAAATATCTGCTTGAGCTCTTGTTTCAGCATTTTTCAAATTTTCTTTAGCTTTATCATAAGCTATTTGATAAGTTGAATAACTATTTTTCGCATTATCTACCGCTTGCAATTGATTGATAAGTATTGTGTACTTACTTGTCACATCTACTCTAGAAGCACTAATAGTAGACTTTAGAGTACTCAAACCTGTTTGGGTCAAATTACCGATTGGTACGGTAGCATCAAGCATTTGAGATACAGCATACAAAAGATCCTTGGCAGCAATCAATCCGTCTTCAGCCACTTTGCCAGCACTAGCAATATCATCATGATTAGCATTCAAACTTACTTTGATACTAGCACTATCTACTTTGTTTTTGGCACTTTTTGCAATACCATATTTGTCTTTAGCAGAATTCAATTTGCTACTATCCAAAGCAGACAAAACATCTTCATAACTATCATTTGCCAAAGTATTGTCTACACCCAAAATATTATCAGATTCAGTAAGAGCACTAGACAAAGAATTTTGTACCGATTGAATAGTGGCTACCAAATCTTGATAAGCATTTTCTACTATCTGACTATTTTCACCACCGGCTGACAATTCCAAATTATTTTCCGCAGTTTTCACTACAGCTTCGGCATTGGCTACAGCATCAGCTGAATTAGCTTTGATTTGCTCAAGACTAGCTTGCGCTTTGTCATAAGTGGACTTGATACTCAAAATATAATCATTGGTAGCACCAGCCAAAATTTTGTCTAAATTGGCTTTACTTCTTTGGACAGAAGCACTAGCTTGAGCCACACGGGCATTGTCACCAGACAAATCAAGCTCAGCAATGATATCACCAGCTTTTACTTCAGTATTAACATCTTTGAAAATTTTTACCAATTTACCACTAGTTTCAAAACGCAAATCAAGCTCATTGGCAGACTCAACATTGCCAGTAGCATCCACTGTCTGTGACAAAACACCACTTTCTACTTTGACAGTTTCATAAGTCGGAGCTTTGTTGGCTTTTTTTACATTAGCATATACAACTGAAATAACTAGCAAAGCTATTACTCCAATAATATAAAACTTTTTTCTCTTGTACCATTTATTTTTTTTATTTTCTTCTGCCATATAACTAATTAATTATTAATTTTTATTTTTTCTAAATGTTTGGTCATTTCACTGATGAAATCACTCATTACTTCCGTTGGCATCAAAGCGACCATACCATGCTTTTCAACAACAACAAAACTATCTCCTTTTTTTAAATTTAATTTTTCTCTGAGTTTTTTTGGTACAACTATTTGTCCTCTCTCGCCCAATAGAGTAGTACCATAAACACAGCCAAAAACATCTTCTTTTTCTATTTTACTTTTTTTCATACACATAAAGATAAATATGAATTATCATACTTATCATACCACATACAATTTAAATGTCAAACATCTAAGTTAGTCCATTGATTAAGAGATAGGTTGTATTTATTAGCGAAGAACCCCTCCCCTAACCCCTCCCCTACAAAGGGAGGGGAAACTAACGTCTCCCTCTCCTGGTAGGAGAGGGCTGGGGTGAGGTTCGATGTTAAAGAATATTACCACCAATCTACAACGCATAACTTGATTACAAGACACTCCTCAACAAATGTTCAAAGGCTCTTCTAGGGTCATGTTTACTCGTAATACAATGATAAATAGTATAAGCAAAAGGTGTATCAAGATTATATTTTTTGGCTAATTTCACCAAACAAGCAGCTGCATCAATTCCCTCTACAGTCTGGTTTACTTTGGCTCGAGCTTTTTCTGTAGTCAAACCTTGACCTAGATATTTGCCAAAACGATGATTGCGACTATCCTCACAAAGAGAAGTACCAATCAAATCTCCCAAACCAGCCAAACTATAAGCAGTATGTCTCTTGCCACCCATAGCTTTGGTAATATCAGCAATTTCTTTTATAGCATAAGTAAGTAAAGCAGCTTTGGTATTGAGACCATAACCAAGACCCTCACACATCCCGATAGCAATACTATAAACATTTTTGAACGATCCTCCGACATCTACTCCAATCACATCTTTGGTAGGAACTAATTTGATATAATCATTTTCCATTATCGCTCGAACTTTTTTGATAGCACGACTATTTTTGGAAGCGATGTCCATGGCTGTAAATTTTTTGTCCACCATTTGACTGGCAATAGCGGGACCTGAGACAGTCACGACATTTTTTTTCAAACCAACACGCAGATGTTTGGCAATCACAAAAGAAGTAATTTGTAGACTTTTGGCGTCAATTCCTTTGGAAAGATCTACTACCACAGCTCTATTCTTGATATTTCTAGAAGCAAAAGCAATCGTATGTTCAAGTACACCACTAGGAATTGCCAAAAAAACAAATTCAGCATCTTTGAGAGCTTCCTCAATATTATATTTTGGAATAATATTTTCTGACAACTTTACACCTTTCAAATAATTTTTGTTTTCATGATGTTTTTCTATTTGTTTTAGTGGTTCAATGTCCCCTTCCCAATTCCAAATATTGACGATATTGCCATTGTCAGCGAGTACTTGAGCGATGGCTGTACCCATATTGCCTGCACCGAGGACGGTGACCGTTGTGTTTGTTTTTTTATGCATAATTTAGATTGAAAGTTTATTTTAAAAAAGTATATTGAGATAAGATAGAGATAAAATAGAGATGATTTTTCAAAAACATTTGTGCCAATTAGTGTACATTTGTGTTATTCAAAAACGCTAGAAAAGAAATAAAATAGAGATACATTGAGATAACAGAATACTTATTCTGCTTACAAAGTCCGCCTTGGGTGGATTCTGCTTACTCTGCCTATTTTGCTTCTATAAATATGAAAAAAAACTTACAAAAGAAAAAGAATCAACAACCCAATCAAAATACGATAAACCACAAACGGTGTAAAATCCCATTTTCTAATAATTTTCAAAAACAAAGATATCGCTAAAAAACCACTAATCATCGAAAACAAGAAGCCAGTAAGTAAAATAGCAATATTCAAATCCCCTAGCCCATTTTTTATAAGTTTGAACAAGCTATCCGCTCCAGCCAAAAAGATAATAGGCACACTCATAAGAAATGAATATTCCGCAGCACTACTTTTGTCTAATTTTGAAAAAAGTCCAGCTGTCATAGTAATACCCGATCTAGAAGTACCCGGAATCAGAGCCAAAGCCTGAGCGCAAGCAATAAAAAAATTGTTTTTCCAAGAGATATTTCCCAGAGTTTTTTGATTTTTTTGTTTTTTACTAAATCTATCTGCTAAAAACAAGACAATTCCCCAGAAAATAAGATTGAAAGCCATGAAAGTGGACGAACGAAAAGTATTTTCGATAATATCACCCAAAAAAAAGCCAACTAGTCCAGCTGGAATAATACTAAAGGCAATCAACCAAGCAAGACGCTTATCAGATTTTACTTCAGGCGTGATATCTGATTTGTAATTGAAAAAAGCCAAGATAAGCTGCCACAATTTTTTTCGAAAATAAAACACGACTGCAAACAAAGTACCAAAATGAAGCATAATATCAAAAGCGATATCATGTTCACCCCAAGCAAAAAAACGTGGCAAAAAGACTAAATGAGCAGAAGAAGATACTGGCAAGAATTCGGTCAAACCTTGTACTATTCCCAAAACGATTGATTGAATGAAAGTCATAAAGTGTTAAAAAATAATGATTATATTATAACAGATTTTTGGAGAAAATGGTATTTTTTTACTTGCAAATTGTGGGTGGTGTGGTATTATTAAGTCAATTAATCTGTAATTATGGCAAACAAAAATCTCACAAAAGCAAAGAAAGCAAAAAATGATGAGTTCTATACTCAATTTTCAGATATTCAAAAAGAAGTTGAATCTTATCTTGAGTATGACCAAAATACTTTTAAGGGCAAGGTGGTTTATAGTAACTGCGACGACCCATTTGAAAGTAATTTCTTTCGTTATTTTGTATTAAATTTTAATCGTCTAGGACTAAAAAAACTTATTTCAACGAGTTACAAACCATCACCCGTAGCCAATACACAACTGGGATTAATTAGCGATGACAAAACTCTAACCAAATCAAAGGGGCGACCAAAAATCACCGCTAACAAATTCATTATCAACGAAGTTGGTGATATCGACGGCGATGGTTCATTTACGCTAGAAGATATTGCGAAACAACTTCGAGTGAATAAAAACAACGAATGGACTCCACTTGAAGGTGATGGTGATTTTAGAAGTGATGAATGTGTTGAGTTGCTCAAACAATCTGACATCGTAGTCACCAATCCTCCATTTAGTTTATTCCGTGAGTATTTGAGACAGCTTATCGATTTTAATAAAAAGTTTCTTATTATAGGTAATATGAATGCTTTAAAGTATGCAAATATATTTCCTTTAATTAAGGATAATAAAGTGTGGTTAGGAAATAACTACAAAGTCAATGGTGGTGCAATGTTTTTTGAGATACCCGAAGCAGTTGCAAATCTAGATCAAGTTCGTGAAATTAAGACTGACGAAAAGGGAAAAAAGACCTACATAACAAGGGTGCAGGGTGTGCGATGGTTTACAAATCTTGATCATGGTCGACGTCATCAGCCAGTACAATTTATGACACAATCTGATGTAATTAAATTTGTAACAAAAAAATTATTTTATAAATACGACAACTACGATGCAATAGATTTATCATTAGTTAAGAACATACCGAGCGATTACAAAGGTTACATGGGTGTCCCTATTAGTTTTCTTGATAAATATTCTCCTGAACAATTTGAAATTATAGGCTTAGGTCAAGGCAGTTTGTACAGAGAACTTACACCAAAAGGTCTAAGTAAAGAATTTGTGGAAAATTATTACAAAAATGGAGGTACTGGATCAATTAGTGAAAACCATCCAATTCTTGGCTATTATGATGAAAACGGCAAGGCCACAATTCCATATATGAGAATCATTATTAGACATAAGAAAAAATAATTATGAAAACAACATTAAAAAATGACATTACAATTAAAGAAGTTTGCGACGGTTTCGTTTACAACGAACTCGAAGGAAAAGGTTTGTTTGGCCTCTCTGGCAAACTAACTATTCAGCCAGAGTACCAACGTAACTATATTTATGCCGACGGCAAAAGGGATGTCGCTGTGATCGACTCAATTTTGAAAGGTTATCCAATAGGTTTGATTTATTTCAACCAAGTCGATACTGATAAATTTGAGGTATTAGACGGACAGCAACGCATCACAAGTATAGGTAGATTTGTAACTGGTAAATTTCCGGTCAAAGACAAGAATGGTCACGAACAATATTATAGCGGTATGGCTGACAGTCAGCGTGAGCAAATAATGAACACTAAATTGTTGATATATGTATGCGAAGGTGATGAACCAGAGATCAAAGACTGGTTTAAGACTATCAATATCGCTGGAGTACCATTAACCGAGCAAGAAATCCTTAATGCAGTATATTCTGGACCATTCGTCACCCGTGCTCGCGAAGAATTTAGCAATAGTCAAAATGCTAACGTACAGAAATGGAGCGCCTACATCGCGGGTGATATAAAGCGCCAGGCATATTTGGAACGTGCTTTAGCTTGGGTTTCTGGAGGTGCAATCGATAATTACATGAGTATGCACCGTAATGACAAGAATATTACCGAATTAAAAAAGCATTTTGACACTGTTATTGATTGGGTTTCAACCACTTTTCCAGACGTTGAAAACGAAATGAAGGGTCTTGATTGGAAAAGGCTTTACGAAACTTACCACAAGAAAAAATACAATCCAACCGCTGTCTCTGCCTTAGTTCAAAAACTCTATGCCGATGGTTCTGTAAAAAGTCGCAAAGGCATTTTCGAATATGTTTTAGGTGGAGAAGTTGAAACCAAACTACTTGAAATACGAATATTTGAGGATTCAACTAAACGCTCAATTTACGAAGCACAAACTGTTATTGCAAAGAAAAAATGTGTTTCAAATTGTCCACATTGTGCTATTGGGCATGATGCCAATAAAGAAAAAATTTGGACTTTAAGCGATATGGATGCTGATCATGTAGCCGCTTGGAGTAAAGGTGGAAAAACAGATGCTAAGAATTGTCAGATGTTGTGCAAGACACATAATAGAGCGAAAGGTAATCGGTAACGAAAAATTCGAGTAAAATATGAAAAACGCATTATGGAAGATGAACAAAAATACAACAGAGGTTCTGAATGGAGTAAGTGGGATTTACATGTCCACACACCATTTTCTCATACATCAGAATACGCTGGGGCGACAGAGGAAGAAAAATGGGAGAGTTTTATCAAAGGGCTAGAAACTTTGCCAAAAGATATAAAAGTTATCGGCATTAACGATTATCTATTTTTGGATGGATATAAGGAAGTGTTGAAATATAAAGATGCTGGTAGATTAGAAAACATAGATTTAATATTGCCTGTTGTAGAATTTAGACTAAAAGAGTTTGTAGGGCATGAGCAACTAAAAAAGATTAACTATCATGTCATTTTTGCAGAAAGGAGCATTCTCGACCTCGATAAAATCGAAGCACAATTCTTATCTTGCTTTAGATCATCGTGCAATCTTGATTCAAATGATGTGGAAGGTGTAACTTGGGGTGGCGTCGTTACCAGAGAGAGTTTAATTGATCTTGGTAATCATATATATGAAACTACTCCAGAAGATAAAAGAGAAAGTGATAATCCTTTTGAAATAGGATTTAACAACATCAGCTATAGCATAGACAAACTTAAGGAGTGTTTAGGGGAAATTAAGGAGCCAAATACTTACCTAAAAAATAAATACATTAAAGCCATTGGAAAGGCAGAGTGGGAAGATTTTAGGTGGACAGGGTCACCTGCAGATAAGAAAGACATAATCAATAATGCCCATGTTGTCTTTTCTGCTTCATTAGACGTGGAGCAAGCAAATAAAAATATCGGATCATTAAATAGCCAACAAGCAAACGCTCGTTTACTGCATTGTAGTGATGCACACACCATTAAAAAAATTGAAGATAATGGTGTCGCAAAATTTGATTTTACCAATACTAACCCTAAAGATTTGGGGCATTGTTTTACATGGATTAAGGGCAATACTAGTTTTGAGACATTAAGACAGGTGGTTGTAGATTATGAAAACAGAGTTTTGATACAAGAAAGAAACCCCTCTGAAAGCAAAAATTCATCCCCTGAACTTTTTATTGACCGAATGGAATACAAACAAGGGATTGAAAGTCACGCAGTTTATTTTAACAAGGATATAAATTCTGTTATTGGTAAACGAGGTGCTGGAAAGTCTGTTTTACTCAAACACATTGCTTTTAATGTGCTCGGCGAACAAGAACAGCCAGATGTTAAAAAAATATCCAAGTTACAAGATTTTAAAATTCATTGGTGTGATGGAACATCAGAAAATAAATTCGTTGAATACATACCACAAAACTATCTTTCAACCATCACATATGAAGACGGCGACGATTATTACAAACGAGATGAAATGCTCAAGGCACGTTTGTTCAATAATGACTTATTCAAAAACGCCGATATAAGCAAAAATGAAGCTATCGATTCGATAGAGCTCAAAATTAATGCTAAAGTAAAAGACACACTTAGTTTACATAGGCAGGTCGTAGATACTGTTAACCAACTGACACCGCTTGGAAAAGCTGAAGATAAAGATAAAGCAATAAAAATTAAACAAGAAGAAATCAATAAGCTCGGAAAAATCAATATAACCAATGAGGATATTGAGAATCAAACAAAGTATTCGTCGGAAATAGAGTCGCTTAGTCGGGAGATTAAGTTGTTAGATCAGGATGTTCAGATTATAAAAAACATCAATAACGATAACGAAATAAGTTTTATTACTGTTGATGACGAGGCCTTCTTTGGATTGTCGCAGACAACGTTAGATCTAATTGAAAAACAAATCGAGAAACTTTCCAGCAAAGAAATTAAAGCTTATCTTGGTAGTTTGCTGACTGAATTAACAAATAAAATCAAAAGCAAGAAAGCAAGAAAAAGTGCTGTAGAAAAGGAACTTAGTCCGATAAATGAGAAATTGCAACAAAACAAAACTATAGAAAAAATCTTGAAGGAAATTAGCAAGCTTGACAGCGAGAAAAAAGAGATAGAAAAACTAAATAAGTTTGTCCAAGAATCTAACGAAAAGGAAGCGGAATTAATCAATGAAGTTGTGGATTTTTACCTATCCTTTAAAGATAAAATCGACGGAATAGTTCAGACACTTAGAGATGAATTTAGTCATTTTACTTTCATAACGTTTGAGTTTACGGTCAGCTATGATGTGAGCGCATACAAAAAAAGATTTTTCGATACGTATATTGATGGACGGTCTGGCGAGCATTTTAGAAAGTTTATTGATGAAAAAAGAGACTTTAGCAAGGTTGAACTGATTAAATTTATTAAAGACATTATAGATGATGCAGACACGGCAAAGTTGAAAACTACAGGTGGTGATAAGGAAAGCGCACTTGTTGCACTATTAAGTTGTAGATATGATATCGACTTTACAAAGTCCGTTAAATATAAAAACGGAGAAAGATTGGTAGATTTTGAAAACATGACCGGTGGACAGAAAGCAATGGCATTACTAGACCTTATCTTCAATTTGTCTAAAAGTACATATCCAATAATTATTGATCAGCCAGAAAACGACATTGATGTATCTGGAATTTCTGATGACTTGAAAGATCTTATTTTAAAACAAAAAGAAAGACGTCAGGTAATAATTGCAACACATAGTCCAAATTTACTACTGCTAACCGACTCTGAAAATGTAATAGTTGCGGAAAATGAAGGTATTATTATCAAATATCACAACAGTGGAATTGAAGATAAGCAGATTCAAGAAGATATTATAAATATTCTTGAAGGTGGTCGGGAAGCATTAAAAAAACGTATGCAAAAAATTGGAATCAATAAGTAATTATCTATAAAAACAACATGCTAATCCAAAGAATAAAATGTGCACACTGCAAAGCAGAAATTAATTCTAACTATATTTATAATGGCTTTTGTCCAGTATGTAATGAAACTTTTGAGTCTGCCAGACAAAAAATCTCTAATACTGGCTTAGCGGATTTAAAAAAAGAAAGTAGAGAATATAAAAAAGATACAATGACCTTGGGACAAATAAAAAGGATGTTCAAATTAACAGAGAATCAAATTTCTAAAATACCAAGTACTAACAAACTCGGAGAAATAAGATATTACAAAACTGAAATAATAAAATTTATAGATAATTTATAGAAATAGTATTTTAAAATATACTTCACCTATGAAAATAACCAAAGCAACAAAAAATGACAAAAAAGAAGCACTCAAAATAGCTAATGATCTAAAAGACTGGTTCAATGAAGAAGGAATGAACTACCTCGCAGCAAGCTGACGAGGTATCACACCCCCTCAAACAACGTTAATTGTTGGGAGTGTAATTGTTGATAATTAGTTAAACCTTGATTCTTTATGTAATTACGTATCATCTCTTCA
>JAQUAW010000021.1 GCA_028687045.1 Patescibacteria group bacterium | reverse complement strand
AAACGTCCTACAAAAACAAGATCAATTTTTTCACTGTTCATTCCCCGCTTGCCCGCCGTTTGGGATGGTTCTCCATTCCCCATTCCTCTATTAATTCCATTATAAACTACCTCAAACTTATCTTCCGATAAACCATTTTTAATACCTAAATCTTTAACAAACTTTGACACCGCAATATATTTATCAGTATATTTGGCAGTAAATTTTTCTGTCAGCAAAACTAAAAATCTAACAACAGGGTTCATTCCCAAATTAAATCCCCAACCGTGCGCGGTATAAATAGTTTTGTATTTTCCCCTAACTGCCAAGCGTGTAAGAAAAGCTGCGGACGAACTATGACAGTGAACAATATCTGGTTGAAATTCATCAGCTGTTTTTTTTATTTCCTGAATAGCTTTCCAAATTATAAAAAGATTAGCCGAATTAGAAAAATATTTATTTTCAATATATTTTATTTTCAATTCATCACATTTTTCTTTTAACCAACCTTGTCCACCAGACATCACAACAACATTATTTTGTTTGCCAAAATAATCACAAAGTTGCGCTACATGTGTTTGGGCTCCGCCAGCTTCGGATTTGGTGATTAAATATAATATCTTCATATTTAGTTTTCCATTTTTATTTTATTTATAAATTTCAATCCACCAAGTTTAACAATGAAATATTTAGTCAGCCATTTTAACAATCCCAAAAAATAATTAGAGTAAAAACTTTTGTGTTTTTTAATTAATCTTAGATTAGCTTTTACTTGTTCCAAATTATGTTTTTGTGTTTCTCCTTTTTCATTGAGCAAATAGCCAACACCATATTCTCCTATATTAGCAAGTCTATATTTTTCTCCCATACGCATCCAAAGTCCATAATCTTCCACATATTTTTCTTGTGTATCATAGTTACCACATTCTAATGAAACACTTTTCCTAAACAAAACACTAGAATGTACAAAACAACTTTTTGTTAACATTTTGTTTTTTATCTCTGCAAAGTTTGTCGGATGTACTATGTTAAAAATATTTTTATTTTCAATATTATAAACTTTTGCCCAGGTACCAACCAAAGCACAGTCCAAATTATTATCCAAAAAATCCACTTGCTTTTGCAACTTATCTTTGTCTAGCCACCAATCATCACTATCAATCCTCGCAATATACTCGCCTTTGGCAATCTTAATACCTTTATTTAAGTTAAATACCAAACCTTTGTTTTCTTGATTTTTCAAATAAACAATTCTATCATCAACAAAAGATTGCATTATTTCTTCTGCATTATCATTACTATTATCATTTATAATAATAAATTCAAAATCAACAAAAGATTGTACCAAGACACTTTCTATTGCTTTGGCAATAAACTCAGCATTATTATAAGTTGACATGATGATAGAGACTTTGGGCATAATTATAATCTTATCCAAGCTTTTGGAACTATATCACTTTTGTCGTTAACTTGTTCATTATTAAACCATTTTTTAGGAGCTATAACAATTTTGTTTTTATTTTCATTTAACCAAGCTCCCCACCAACTAAAGGTACTATTAGCAATGATATTATGCTCACATTTACCCATAAGAATCAATTCCTCGTAATCCTTTACTTCACAACTCGAAACAAAATTCATATTTTCAACCTGTAAATTTTCTTTTACCCAATCTATATCATCTGAAAATACAAATATTTTTATCTCCCCAATTTTTTCTCCCAAATATTTTATAGCACTCTCATAATAAGCCAAATCACAAATACCATGGTAAACATTTGTCTTGGTATCAGAAACATAGTCACCACGACGAATGTGTAAAGAAACTGAATTTTTTGAATTAACAATTTGTTGTTCAATCTTTTTTGCTTCTACACCCATTTCATTTTTTAAAGTAAAATCTTTTCTAATGTCTTCTTCAATGTTTTTGAAATATTTTTCACTTTGAAAATAACCATCTAAATACTTACTACTCAAAGATGTTAAGCGATAATAAAACATCTCACCAAAAAATTTGACAATAAACTTCGCTAAAAATTTTCTAAAACCACTTATACTATTTTTTTGATCAAACGAAATATCAGCTGAAATATTAAATTTGTCCAATAAGTAATCTCGTTTTATATCTCTTACCTCTATATCAGAAAAAAAAGACAAATCAAAGTTAATTTTTGTTTTTTTATTTTTTGCTAAATTACTAGAAGTAGCATACTGAAACATTTGATTACCAAGTCCGCCTTTTAGTTTGAGTGTTAACATATTATTTTTTTACAAAATGAAAACAACCAGCTCCATATGATTCACTCTCCAAATCTTTATCATTAGCATTTACTATTATAGCACCAGAATTCTCTCTAACAAAACTAAATTCTCTTAGTTCTAAATCTCTAAAATAGTCTTTTATCTGTGCAAATGTATAAATACGATGAGCATTGAATTCTATTTTTGCCTTATTCCCCATTGGCACCACAAATAACAAAGAACCATCAGATGCCAAGACACGCTGTAATTCTTTCATTGCTTTGAGGTCGCCATCAGGATCAAGATCATCACCATAACGTCCAAGTCCAATATGTTCTACTACATGCATACAAGACAAAGATTTGATACTATTATCAGCAAAGTCCAGATTTGTCAGGTCAGCACTCTTGGTTTCTAAGTTACTCAAGACCAAGTCAGCAGGTCGATAATCATAAAATTTTATAGGCACAAAAGCCGAAACAATTCCAGAAAAATACAGACTAGAAGAAATATCTGTATGAAATTCTGGATTTATTTCTTTCACTTTTCTCGCAGCCCAAGCAGTATGATAAATATAATGCCTATCAAAACCTGTTTTGATAGTTTTGTCTTTTATTTGAGGATAAGCATTTTTCAAATTTAGTTCAAATCTTTTATCTATGATTTTTTTTCTAAATGAAAAATAGTCTTTTAGGATGAAAGGTGTTTGTAATAATCTTAGTGTTTTTTTTATGGTTTTTTTAAGCATCATAATAACCTATATAAATTTCTTGATAAAATCTTTAAGTAAAATAAAATTTTTATAAAAAAATTTATCATTTTTCCACTTACCTTTTTTAAATTGTTTTTCTACCAAACCTTCTTCAAAACTTAAACCGAAATGTTTATCATACAAATTAACAAAATCTCTAGCTTGTTTTTCCAAACTCAAATTTTCTAATATATATTTTCTTGGTTCAAAATTTTTCCAGTCATTTTCCATTATATCTATAGATGCTGACAAAGAATCATGATCTTTGAACTTAATACCACATTTATCATCAAAATAAAAAGCAGACGTTGTATTCTCGTAGGCATTTTCTTCTTTACTAAAAATATTTTTTTCCTTCTCATTTGGTACCCAATGTCCTATATTTTCAACATCCCAAACTAAAACAGGTATGTTCATTGACAAAGCTTCTTCCAAAGCAATACCTTGACTTTCTTGTCTACCCAACCAAATTATATATTTAGTATTTTGTAATTTTTTTATATATTCTTCCTGTTTATATGAACCATAAATTATGATATCGTAATCTATTTTTTTTTCTTTCAAAGATTGCTCCAAAAAATGCAACTCTTCTTTTTCTCTTTGTTTAAAATATATTAAAACTTTATCAACATTAGATATTTTTCTTTCGGTAAAAATTTCAATATCTATGCCTGTAGCCCAAGAATCCAAATCACACTGGTTAAAACCAAAACCACGCCAAAAATCTTCTACCCACTTAGAGGGCTGAATCAATATACTATTTTTTGTAAAAATATTTTTAGGTACATTTCTAGGAACAATATATAGATTTGGTCCAGCCATAACCTTTGTATTTTCTGACAAATCTTTTATTTTTTTTAAAGCAGCAACATCATCATGAATCCAGAGTCTTTTACATGAATCCAATCTTTGATTTATCACATAAGGATATCCAATTTTTTCTAAACCTTTGATCAAATTTTTTACCACTTTTCCAGGTCCAGTAACTCTTTTAGACAATATAGATTTTGAAATTATGTTTATCATAAAGAGTTATATTTTCTATAAAATTTAGTAAATAAATCACTTTTCTTCAATAATTTCTTTATAGGGTAAAACAAAAGTGCTCTCAAATATAAAATTCTAAAATAAACCCTAAAAAAATATGGTCTATTATATTTTTTTCCAATTACAAATGACTCATGCCAAGATTTGAATGGGGACTTCCTAAGTAAGGCATCACGACGTACAGTATATACTGAGCTATATTTATCAATATTTAAAAATTTTATATTAGATTCAAAAAATTTTAGCCACAATTCATAATCAGCCAATAATTTAAATTCCAAATTCAAACCACCAACTTTTTCATACAAACTCTTTTTATAAAACAGTCCTTCTGGTATAAATTTATTTCCTTGGCATAATAATGTTTTATAGTTTATATTACTAATTGGTTTATGTTCTATTTTTCTATCATATTCAGGATATATTACATAACTATTCATAACCACCAAATCAATCTTATTATTGTTAAAACTTTCAGCCACAGTACTTAATACGTAAGAAGAAAAATAATAATTATCAGAATCTAACCAACTTATAATTTCTCCCGTAGCCATCTCAAAACCTTTAGTCAAGGCATCATAAATTCCTTTATCTTTTTCTGATATCCATTTTATTTTATCACCATAGCTAGATAAAATTTCCAAAGTTCCATCAGTTGAACCACCATCTATCACAATATATTCAATATTTTCATAATCTTGAGATAATACACTGTCTATAGCTTTTTTGATATAACTTTGAGAATTAAAAGAAGCCGTGACAATACTTATTTTTGGTTTATTTACCATAATACAAATTAGAATATAAATCCAAATATTTTTCCAACATCAAATCAAGAGAAAAATTATTTTTTATTTTTTCTATTGAACTTTTAGATATCATTTCATACTCTTTTGACTGTAAATCAAAAATAAAATCTACTCCTCTAATCAGATCTTCAGTATCTCTATATTTACTCATATAACCATTAACTTTATGCTCTACCAAATCTTTTATACCACCTACATCAAAAGAAACTACAGGTAAACCACAAGCCATAGCTTCTGCTACAACTAAACCAAAACTCTCTGCCAAAGCTGGATACAAAAAAAGATCTGAAGCTGAATAATACTTTACCAAATTTTCTTTTGAAACAACAAATGGGACATAAATTATATTTTTATTTTTGTTTTCAATATCTACACCACCAATACAAACAAAGACCTTATCAATATCTTCTTTATAATGATTAACTACACTTTCAAAATATTCATAACCCTTCCAATGATTATTTTTTCCACCATCGGCTATATACAAAATGATCTTTTTATCAACTGGTAAATTCAATTCTTTTCTCAAAACATCTTTTGAATTATCATGTTTTTTATAAACACTCACATCTATCCCATTATGTATCAAACTAAGCTTTTTATCTTTCAAATAACTTTGTTTAACCAAATCAACCATCCAATTGGATGGTGCAACAATATCAAAAAAGGAATCATCGTAAATTGTTCTTTTCTTATTTATCAAATTATTCTTATTATCCCAAAGAATACGTGAATATGTCTTAAGATCTTTACAAGTATAAAATCCATCTTTTATATCATTAGAAAATGTATGTGCACAATGTGCTGTCATCGGCCACATATCATGAAAAGTCCAAACAACTTTTTTTTCTTTTGAAATTTTTTTCAAAGCGTTTAAATTAAAAAAAGCCCCATGCAAATTGTGTAAATGCACTATATCTGCATTTTTATAAGCTTGCGAGTTAAACAACTTTTTTGTATTAAAAAATGAAATATCATTGGCAAATATTGCTGAACGATAATAATTCCACTTTCCACGCCAATTTGGATAAAAAGAATAAACATCTTCATCATCTGAATATTTGTATCCCACAAACATCTTACTATCAATACCTTTCTCTTTCAAAAAATTATGTAGATACCAAGATATCCTGGCAGCACCACCACGACAATCCAAAGTTCCTATTTGTAGTACTTTAAAATCATTCATAATTAGATTATTTTGATAATATCATTTATATCTTTTCTACTTGAGTAAGCAACTTGCAATTTATCTGGTAAATTGCCGACCAAGATAGCAGATAATAAATTCATATTTTTTTAATATTAATCTTTTTTAAAATATTTACTTTATTTATTATTCTTTTGAATAAACTTCTATGAGGATTACTCAACAGATAAAAATCTTTTATTTGATTTACGACCACTGTATCTTCACATATTTTAGGTAGAAATGAAAAATAGTCTTTATCAAATTTAAAAAATTCTTTTATGTAAACATCAGTATTACCACAATGTACACCACTACCGTCAAGTCCAACATTTTTAACAAAACTTTTAGTAGTATTTATACACAAACCATTGCTTTTGAAAATAGTTGCATACCAAAATATTGCCCAAGTATCTATTTTTTTATTTTTATTATCTAAAATTTGTTGCCAAAATCCACCTACACCATCTAAATCAAATGCCTTTTTATTTTCTTTAGAAAAACTTTTTATTAATTTATCAGTATTTTTTTCAAAATATTTCCATCTATCATCCCACGTTGCCCACCCCCAACAGTTCATAACTCTCCAAGCAAAAACATCATTATTATTTTTTATATCTAAAGGATAATTCCAACCACTAATATGCCAAACTTTTTTTTCATCTTTATAAAATTCCAAAGCATCATTCATAAATTTCAAAAAATAAGGTGCTGTCACAATATCGTCTTCCAACACTATTATTTTCCCATACTTATTTACAATTTCAGTGACACCTTCAATAATTGACCTAGCCAAACCACTATTTTTTTCTCTTTCAACTATTTTTACTTTTTTAAATCCTTCTATAGTATTTATATATTTTCTAACTTCATTAACTTTTTTAATATTTTCTTCATTTTTTGGACCATCGGAATATATAAATAACTCACTATCTTTAGCAAGTTTATTTTTTTGTAAGGCTTCAATTGTTTTTTTAGTATGTTCTGGTCTATTATAGACAAATAATACTATTGGAGAAAATGACATAAAATTAACTATTTACTTTCTAGCATCTAAAATTATAGATGTGTAATCTAATTTACCTTGACTATTTCTTTTATCAAAACGTTTTGATCTAAAAACCATACCATCATTTTCGTTCCAATCTTTATAATGAAAATTACCATTTTCATCAAAATATTCTAATAAATCTACTTTAAAACCAACTCTCTCAAATATATCCTTAAATGTTTTATAGTTATACAAAACCTTATGGTCTTTTGAACCAAATCCATTACCACCTGGTTTTACATAATTTATATATTCCTCACTAGGGTGAAACCCATCAGGTACAGCAACTCTAAGATAACCACCTTTATTTAAAAAATCAAAACATGTCTGTGCAGCTATCACACCATCTTCAATGTTCAAATGTTCCCAAACATGCTCAGCTAAAAAAGCATCCGCAAATTTATTTACAAAAATTTTTTTCCACTTATCTGGCCTTAATAAATCTAAAATTCCTTTATCAGAAAGTAACCAATCACCAACAGGAAGATTTGCAGAACCTATAACTATTTTTAATGGAGTATTATTTAAACCACTACTAAAATTATTCAAATTTTTTTTATAATTTTTATTCTTAAAAATTAATGTTTGTATTTTTTTGTATATTTTATTTAAAATATTCATAATTAAAAAATATTTTTTATAATAACCTTCATATTCATATATAAAACTTTTAAAACGGCTCCTAATTTAAACTTTGCAGGTACAGAAAGAAAAATAAAAGATAAAAAATATATAGGATTCCCTGGATTTTTTTTAGAAAAATGTTTTTTTAGAAAAATAAAAAAATTTTCTTTCCCTTTTTTGTAAACATTTTTATCTTCATTAAAAAATAAAAAAATATTACTATCAACCAACAATTTATAACCTTTTTTGAAAGCTCTTACAGTATATTCATAATCAGAAAAATAATGTGGCAACAAAATTGGATGGAAATCTCCAATATCTAAAAAAGATTTAACTTTTAAAAATAGTCCTCTAGTAGAAAAACAATTTATATCTTTATTATTTTTTGACTCTTCAAATGTCATTTTTGACCAATTTATATGAATACCACAAGTATTTCTTTTAGGATCTTGAATATCTACAGCTTTAGCTAAACATAAAGATGTTTCATTATTCTTTAAAAATTCTACACCTAACTCCAAAAAATTATTAGATATTTTTACATCATCGTTAATGATTAAAACATCATCATTTATATCTAAATTATTCCTTTTTACCCACTTATATGCTTGATGAAGACTACCACCCCACCACCAATTTCCTTTTCCTCTAATTATAGTCGTTTCTGGTATATATGACAAAACCATTTCGGAAGTACCATCCAAGGAACCATCGTCAACTAAAATCAATTCAAAATCTTTATAAGTTTGTTCAACAAGATTTTTTATAAAAGACTCTGTAATTTTTTTTCTATTATGAATAGGCAAAATTATATATATCATACTTTCTTTTTTAGAATAACAACATAATTATCACCCATATTTAATATATCTATAAGTCTAGTTAACAAATGATTTATCCTAAGTTTATGAAAAATGCCAAATAATCCAATAAAAAACTTCTTTTTTATATCTAATTTTTCTTTTAATTTATTAGTCCAAAATATTGATTCTTCACCTTCCTGAGGTTGTGTTACCAAGTGAATTTCTTGATAATACAGCCAATCAGAAGATGTGATTGTCTTTATAGATTTTATTTCAAAACCAGTTTCTTTTGCTAAAGTTTCCAAAGACTCTTTAGAAAAAAAATTTAGATGATAAGGAATATGCCAATGTATCCATTTTCTTTTAAAAATCTTTGCATTTAAACTATTGGCATTAGGTATTGAAATAACAACGCTACCATCATTTTTAAGAACTTTATTAATATCAAACAAAAACTCTTTAGGATTAATCGAATGTTCCAAAACCTGATCCAAAGTAACATAATCAAAATAATTTTCTCGATAATCACCGGCTTTAAACAAACCTATCTTTACATTAAAATTATGTTTTGCAATTATTTTTTTTACGTTGCTATCAACCTCTACACCAAAAGCTTCACAACCTCTGTTTATATGATAACCAATTGATTGACAAAATCCACAACCAACATCTAACACACGAACTTTTTCAGGTATATAAGTATAGGCATGACTTTTCACACCCTTTAACCATTCACTAAAATTATTTTTAATTTCAAAAGGCTTATAATCTAAAACATCTAATTCTTTCCGAGGATAATAGTTTGTATATAATTCAGTTAAATCTTTATTTACAAAATTATGATTTGTAAATTTATGTTTACAATTACTACATTCATATATATCAAAAAATCCAGGATAAGCATATCTATCATCATATAACTTATAAAAGTTTTTACTTAATTTACCACAAATATTACAAACCATAATAGATATTAAATTTTTTGTAAAATTATCAAATGATGATCCTTGTCAACAGAAAGAAGTCCATTATACTTATTTAAAAATAAGTCACGAATAAAACGCACAAACTTGTAAATAACTTTAACAGATGAGTAAAAAATAAACATTTCTTCGTAACCTATTGAATTATATGTTTTTTTACAAGAAATCAATTTAAAGTTTTCTATTCCTGAAAAAAAATTTTTAGAAGGAAATATAACATGTTCAGGATAACACAAATACCACCATTTATTTTTTGACAACTTAGATGACATACAATTTGGATTACCTGTCAAAATAATTAATTTTCCACCATCCTTCAAAATATTTTTTACTTTATAAAAAAATATATTTATATCATACAAATGTTCCACCAAATCAAAGGCAAATACCAAATCAAATTTTTTGTTTTTTTCTATTCGTTCTAAAGATTCATAAATAGTATGACCTTTATCTTTAGAAACTTTTTTACCAAATTCAGAATATTCAACACCAAAAGTATCCAGACCTTTCTTTTTACAATAATCCAATAATTCTCCTGTATTAGACCCAATATCTAATACTTTACTTCCTAAAAGAAGATATTTATTGACTTCATTTACTAATTCCTTAGTTTTGTTTAATTCAAACTCTTTAGATTGCCACTTACTATTTTTAGTATATGTATACAACCTTTTAGAATCAATTTCACTAACAATATTTTGACTAAAACCTGACCAACACCCCCTACACCGCCAATATTCGTATCCTCTCTTAAGAGATATTTCAGAAGAAGAATATAATGTAGGTTTGACCAATGGTAATGAACCTACTTTATATATTAAAGAAGAATTGCAAAGAGGACAATTATCAAAACGTTTTAAATTGTTTATAAGTTCTATATTCATTTTATAAAAATCACCTTCTTAGAAAGATAAATTAATCTATTAATAATACCAACAAACAACAACTTAATTTTTGACAAATACACTCTTATACCAAATCCTATAATATCAACCGATGAATAATCAATACTTCCAGAAACTTCATATCCTAATTTTTTAAGTATATAATTTGGTAGTCCTTCAAAAAATTCCAATTCTTTTTTACCATATATTGTTTTCCATTCTCCAACAGTTCCTTTTCTATTTACTTGTTTAAATTGAGTTACTTCAGCTTGTTGTCTATATTCTTCCTCCGCTTTTTTCGCTCTATCAAAACCTGAAGACTCAATACCTTTGAAAATTTGATCGTCAGTAAGTTCAATTTGAAGAAAATTTAACATTTTCTTCAAAACAGGAAAAGGATCAGACTTAATATCTTCAAATTTAATAATAAATAATTTTTCTTTTGATATTTTCTTTAACCACAAATAATTATGCAGTGCCCAAGTTTCTGCTGGCTTTAAATTAAAAGGTTCTACACCAGATTTGAGCATACCTAAAAAATCCAAATGTTTTTCTTCTCTTTTAAACTGAGAATAAATACAATCACGTCCATCACGTACAAGTAAAATAGTTTTTTGTTTAGAATTTTTACCATCAGGAAATTCATGTGCCCATCTAATAGAGATACTTTCTGAAAAAATGATGCTTTCTTTTTCACTAAGACAAGGTAGCCATTGTTTCAAAACTTGTTGTTCATCTCTAAGATTGTAAATATTATTTTTTATTTTCCAAGTAGACTCAATATCTTTTCCACGATACACTAAAATATTATTTTCTACAAAAAAATTCAATAACCAAGCTACTCCTGAACCAGTATAAGATGTTATCAAAAAATCTTCCATATAAACTTATTTTTTCTTAACAGTCCAAGATCGAGACTTGTAAGGTACTTCTATTTCCTTGTAATCTTTAATTATATCCTCAATATTTTTCAAAATTAAAGACCATTTTTCTTCACCTGCTTGTACACGAATATCATTTACAGATTTCCAAATTCCTAAATATCTTTCTTTACTCATTATCTCATTATGATGTGCCTCCACATAAATAACATCTTCAAAGTCACCAGTAGAAATAAGATTTTCAAACAAAAATTCAGTAAATTTACCAGATCCAGAAGAAACACGTTTCATGTCTGGCACAATTTCATAAATTTTATTTTCTATTTTTTCATGCAAGGGATTACCATTAATGTTTCTAGGATTCCAAATAGCTGTAAAAAATCCACCAGGTCTTAATACTCTTGAAAATTCTTTTAAACCTTTCTCTATATCAACCCAATGAAATGAAGACCCCATCAATAGCCAGTCTATCGAATTACTCTCCAAATTTGTATCCTCACCACTACCATTCATCCACTCAACTTTTTTATTTTTTACATAATTAATTCCTTCTTGCCTCATTTGTTCGTTTGGTTCAACTGCATAAATTTTTTCACTTTCTAAAGAAAGTAAATTTTCTGTAAGTTTCCCAGTTCCAGCACCAACATCTGCTATTATAGATTTCCCATCAATTCCTACATAAGAAGCCAAATTTTTAAGTACTAATTCAGAATAACCCACTCTATTTATATAATTTTTGGCCATTTGTGTAAAATCACCATGTACTACTTCCTGTTTCATAATATTATATTTTAATAATTTAATAAATTATTTAATAAATTATAGTTAATTTCTTTGTTACTCATTTTATTTTCCATTCTTTCAGGATGCCACATAATCCCCACAATTGGCAATTTAATATGATAAAAACCTTCCACAACACCATCACTACTTATTGCAAATTCTTTCAACTGGGATGACAATCCATCTTTTGTAAATCCATTTTCATGAAAAGAATTAACGTCAAACTTATTCTTAATAAAAAATTTATCAAATTTATCATCAACAATTTCTATTTCATGATTTGTAGCAACATGATTATTTGAATTTAATAAATTATCACTTATAGAGTTAATCAAAGTACCTCCAAAAAATAAATTTATAAATTGTGCACCACGACATTCCCCTATAACAGGTATTTTATGCTTGACCGCATATTTAAGTAATTCACTTTCTACAAAGTCTCTTTCTGGTTGATAAAATAATTCAGATTTTTCAGGATGTCTTGAAAAATCTGAACTAATTTCTCCACCACCAGACAAAATTATAATCTCTATCCTATTTTTTTCTATATATTCAGAAACATCTTCGACAACATTTGGAATTGGAATCAAATTTATAAAAAATTTAGAATAATACCTAATGTAATCTTGTTCTAAAGAATCCAATCTTGAATTATTTTTATTCAAAATAACTCGTTGTGAAATACCTACATTTTTCATAATTATCTCTCTAACTTAATAAAACGTTCTAAGGTTCCAATTCTATCCCACTCAATAGCATTTTCATAATCTTCATTTGTATCAAATTCCATCCAACCACGTGATATGTATATAGGGTCAACTCTGTATCCTTCATTTATCATAGCTTGCAACATACAAGTCATATAAGCTTTTTTAAAAGATTTGGAGCGCAACCAAGGTTCATCTTTTTCAAAAAACAACTTTTTATTCTTATGATAAACTTTTTTTAAATTCTCAACACCCAAACTAGAAAATTTCAACAACCCAACATAACGAACTTTTGCTTTATCTAATGAACAACTAGTATCACCTAACTCAATAATTTTATCATCATTATCAATAACTAAACTTTCTATATCCAACAATGGATTTTCCATACGAGCCTGCCAATAATCCCAATAAGAATCATCAATAGTAACACCAGTACTCACTTTGCTGTCAATCACTTTTTGTAATACATCTTTGGTATAAATTACATCAGAATAAGAAACAATAACATCATCATTTAGCTCTTCTTCAGCACAAAACAAAGTTTCCACCATGTTGGTACTCGAATAATTGTTATTATTATAATATTTTACACCTAAAATATTTACTTTTTCTTTTTGATAACCTGTTACAATTATGATATTTTCAACTCCACAAGATCGAAAAAGCTCAACCTGTCTTTGAATCAAGCTCTTACCAAAAAAATCCAACATACCTTTTGGAAGTTCTTGTGTATATTTACTTAATCTGGTTCCCATACCAGCTGCCAATATAATTGCTTTCATATGATTAATAATGGATAATTAAATTATTTCTTATAGCAACAAAATTGTTATTTCTAAAACCTACTTTATTATATAACATATCATGCTTAGTTGTCACATCTGTAAGTTTACAACCTGACTCAGAAATCAACAATTGACCAGCAGCAGTATCCCATTCACTACTACCTATAAAACGTGGGTAAACATCCACTTCTCCTTCTGCCATACGACAAAATTTTATTGCACCACCAAATTTTTTTATATTTGTAACATTATTTTTTTTAAAAAAATTAATATCATCTCTGGTTTCATGAAAACGACTAACAGTTCCAACAACATCACTACCAGTTCTTTTTGAATCATTATATATTCTATCATAATCTCTAAAAGAACCAACACCCTTTTCAGCCCAATAATAAATATCTTGAACTGGTAAATAGATTATACCAAAAACAGGACTACCGTTCTTTATTAATGACACATTTATAGAAAATTCATCATTTTTAGCTAAAAAATCCTTAGTACCATCCAAAGGGTCAACTAACCAAAAATAATCATCTAATACTAAATTATTTGTACCATCAAACATTTCTTCTGAAATTATCAATTTATCAGAAAAAGATTTTATACCATTTACAATTATTTCATCAGAAATTTTGTCAGCCTTTGTTACAGGTGAACTATCTTTTTTTATAAAAATATCAAAATCATCTGTTTTATAAACATCTAAAATTGCCTGACCAGCCTCAAACAGTATAGGTTTTATTTTTGTAAAAAAATTCATAAAAATTAAGAAATTACAACGACACGTTTACTAGCACAATCTATATTAAGTAACTTTACTTTATTCCATTGTTCAAACAAAACAGACCCACAACCAATCACAGCAGGTATATTTAATTCTGCAGATCTAATTGACATATGAGAATTAGCACCACCATACATCGTTACCAAACCTTTTATATTATGTGAAAAAATCCAATCAAATCCTGGATCTGCATTTTCAATAAATACTATTTTACCAGAAATATCTTCTATTTTTGTTGAGGAATCTATCAAGGTTATCTCACCTTCTACAACATTAGTAGTTATATAATTTGGTTCTATTCCATCTAAATAAAATGAAAAAACATCTTCTGGCTTATTAATTAAATATGGTAATTTCAAATACTTATAAAAATTAAAAAAACTTTTATTTCTTTCAATTTCTTTTGAGAGTAATTCACTTTCATTAAAATAAGCCACTGTAGAATAAAATTTCATTATTGTACTTATTTCAACAAAAGACATTTCTCCTGAACTAAAATTATAATTCTTACCATATTTTTTAATTAAACTTAAAATCTCGCTAACACTTTTACTAAATGCAAATTTAGCATATTCTCTTCCTTCAATAGCCTCCTTAATGAAACTAAAAAAATCAGTTACACTTATATTTAAATTATGTTCTTGTAAAAGATTATTAAGTTTAACATTTTGTTCCTTAGAAAGTTTAAAATATTCTGGTATGCTTTTTGACAAAATTCCTTCCATATTTGATACAGATGAATCAAAATACTTTTCAAAGTTTTCTGAATAACTCTCCAACATAATATCATATGTACCAGGTCTCAAATGTCCATATTTTTTTAAAAAATTTTCACGGTCAATTTTTCCATTTTTTAAAAATTTTACATCATTACTTAATTCTTTTGTTACAGTATTTAAAGAACTCATAAATAATTTTCTTTGATCCACAGAAATAACTTCAAGTTTAACCAAAGAATCCAAAAACAAAATTGCAACAAAACCAGCACGTGCAATACCCGCAAAAGGTAAAGTACCATAACGCTTGCAATCTTCGACCAACCAATACAACTTGTTTACATTTGATAAAGAAGAATTTAATAAAGATTTTCTTCTTTTTTCTAGAATGTCTATTTTTTTAAGATCTTCTTTATACAATCCTTCTTTACCATTTGAGCCAATAATATCTTGTGTTATATAAAGTAAACTTTCTTTAATTTTATGTACTTCATCTACACCAAATCCATTTTCTAAAAGTTCTTGTAAATTATTTTCCAAATCAAAGGTATAACATGTATATACAATATCAAACTCTATTTTATCATGACTACCTGGATTATTTTTCAACTTATTAATATAAAAATTAGCTAACTTATGTGAAAGCTTATCATCCAATTTTTTTGGTATCCAAGAATTAAAATCCACACGTACATCTATATAAGGATGCCCTGCAAAAGAAACTAAAAGTGGAAAACTTCTCAAACGTTTGTAACCATAATTATCTCTTTGGAAAGCCCATACATTGTCAGTTATCAACTCACGATATAATGACAAAGATAAAGGTCTTGGTTTTATACCAATCATCTCAGCGGGATTCCAGTCAGGCATAACACCATACACAGTATTATCACCATACAAATCAGGATGAGGCAAGTTAAGTTCTTTTATTTTATTATAAATATGATCCAACGTCCCAGATATTAAGTCAATATCTATATTTTTTTTAACATCAGACGAAAAAACTATAGGACGAACTTGTAACAAATGTACTTTATTTTCTTTATACACAAATTCTATATCTAAAGCATCATTTTCAAACAATTTTTCCAATTCCAATATAGCTTCGTATAAAACATTAAATTTATCTTTTTCTCTATTAAAAAGTTTTTTTCTGAAAATTACAAAAGTTTTTGTATTTATTCCTTTTCCGCTAGTAACCGTATCAGTTAAACCTGTTTTATCATCGTAATTAATCGTTATATAAGGAGCAAAAGTATTTATATCTCGAGTAAATATTACTCCACTTATATCTACATCTTCCAAGAATGTCTGAATAAAAAATTGATTATTTTCATCATTATCACCATAAGAAAAAATAACTTTTTCTACAGCCTCAATAATGTTGATTCTATCTTTAGAATCAACATCCAACACAGATGTAAAATGACCTGCATTCGATTTAATAAGACAATCTTCATTCAAAGCACTGCTTCTCACGACTATTTTCCCTTCAAAATACTTCTGTATAGTTTTTATTATTTCTTCTTGTTTTAATTTCCATTCTCTAACAGAAAAAATCACCAAATCATCAATGACACTCTTATTTACACAGGGTATTAATTTCTTAAGTGTTTCAGCCTTTGTACCAAATTCAATTTTCGATTTAATATTTTTATTAAACATATTATATCTTCAAAACAAAAACTTACAAAAATAAATTATCATACTTAGCCTTTAATAAATCTTCAATTTTTAAAGTATTTTTTAAAAAATCATCCAAACTACCATCATTTTTTATTATCAAATCAGGATTTTTTGGTATATCAAATGATTGATCAATACCATATACGTTTTTTGTTTCACCTGTTTTACCTTTACTATACAAGTTTTTTTGATCACGTTCATTCAAAACATTTTCAGAAACTTCAATAAATATTTCCAAAAGATTATTTATATTTTTTCTATTCCAGTCATGGACTTCTTTAAACAAGGAAACCGTAGCACAAATAACAACAGCACCATGCTCAACTAAATATTTATTCATACGAGCTAAACGAAAAGCATTTTTCTTTCTGTCTTCAATAGTATAACCAAGATCATTATCCATAATTTCCCTAAAAACATCACCATCCATTCTTATAGTAAATAATTTATTATTAATAGATTCATACAATTTTTTTGATAAAGTCGTTTTTCCACAACCTGGCAAACCAGTAATCCAAACGAGTGCCCCATTAGCATTTTTTTTATTCATAATATTATATAATCAATAAATTATTTTATAATAATTAAATTAATACCACAATGCTTTTCTATCTATTTTTCCCCATCTACCATCATATGATTTACCACCTACAAAAGCTTCAGTAATATTTATTGACAAACAATGATCTACCCAATCAGAAAATTCCCAACTAACCAGACCTTCATGAGAAAAGATACCAAAAGATACTGAATAAAACCCAGGCAATAATCCCATTTCATCAAAAGTAACATTTAATTCGTGCTCTCCCAATATCGGGTCTAACAAGACACCCCCATCCTTTTGAAAAGAACTAATAAGTGGAGATCCATTACTATCAGAAATGATTATCCAAAAAGAAATACTTTTTGAAATATTTTTTACTATATATTTTATTTTAAAATTAATTTTTTCATTTATTAAAAAAGAGTTATTTAAATTTTTTTTACTATCTAATACAGAAACCTTCGTAATATTAACGTCACCATTTCCCTTAACATGATGGGATTGTAATATATCCACTTCAGAAATATCAGAATTTTTAAATAGATACAAATTTATAATATCATCTGTTTTACCTATTTTTTTTATTTTTCCATCTTCTAAATACAAACATTTACTACACAAATTTTGTATTGCCCCCATATTATGACTCACAAAAATAATAGTTCTACCATCATTTTTGGTAATGTCACCCATTTTTCCAAGACACTTCTTTTGAAATTCTGCGTCCCCCACTGCCAATACTTCATCAATAAGTAAAATCTCTGGTTCGAGATGAGCTGCAATCGCAAAACCAAGTCTCACATACATACCCGAAGAATAACGCTTAACAGGAGTATCCAAAAACTTTTCAATACCCGCAAATTCTACAATTTCATCAAATTTCTTTTCTATTTCCTTTTTTCTCATACCAAGTATAGAACCACTCAAAAAGATGTTTTCTCGTCCAGTAAGCTCTGGATGAAAACCAGTACCAACTTCAAGTAGACTACCAACACGACCTCGCATTTTTATTTCTCCGGTTGTTGGTGGAGTGATACGAGAAAGAATTTTAAGTAAAGTACTTTTGCCAGCACCATTTCTACCAATAATACCAAGCACTTCTCCAGGCTCAACAGTAAAATTGACATCTTCCAAAGCCCAAAAATCTTTTTGCTCACGCAAACTTTTTATAGCTTTTATAGGATGGGCAATTTTGTCTCGTAAGGCAAGATATTTTTCTTTTTCACCTATACGATATTTTTTGCCCAAATTTTTTACTTCAATCATTGGTTGACTCATATTTTTTATATTATGTCAGCAAAATAACGCTCGGTTTTTTTGAAATAAATATAGCCCATAATAAAATACACTAGCATACTTATCATTGAAACCAAAAATAATGACCAATCTACATTGCCGGTACCAAAAACAACAGCTCTAGCACTATCAATTATACCAGACATAGGGTTCAATCCAAGAATCCAACGATATTTCTCTGGTGCCAGACTAACAGGATAAATTACAGGTGTCAAAAACATCAAAAGCTGTATAAAAAATGGCAATATAAAACGAACATCTCTGTATTTGACATTGATAGAAGAAAAAAATAGTCCAATACCTATGGTAGATAATATTGTCATTAACAACAAAACTGGTAATAACAACAACCCTAAAATATTTGGTGTATAATGATACCAAAACATCATAGCAAATAAAATAATACTAGCTATAAAAAAATCAATAACATTGGTAAGAATACTAGAAACTAACAAAGTCAATTTAGGAAAATAAACTTTGGTAATAATCTTTTCATTATTTACAAAAATATTACTAGCATTAGTAAGACCTGTACTAAACAATGTCCAAAAAAGCAAACCAACATAAACAAAAATTGGATAAGAAATTCCATCCGAAGGCATCTGCACCAATTTTCCAAAAAATACAGTAAACACAACCATAGTAATAAATGGTTGAAATACGGCCCACAAAACTCCGATAAGCGTTTGTTTATATTTTACTTTCAAATCACGCCAAGTAAAAAAATAAAACAAATCACGAAATTGCCAAATTTCTTTCAAATCAAGTTGCCACCATTTGTTTTTTGGTTTGATTATTATTTCCATGTTATCAATCTTTAATCTTTCATAATTTAACTAAGACTTTCTTTAAATGAATTTACATAGTCTTCCAAATTTATTTTAGCTTGCCAACCCAAATCCTTGGTTTTTTGACTAATAACTTCAGAATCCATCCTATTCCCTTTTCTCTCTGGCAACATTTCTATTTTACCACCAAACATTTTTGCAACTTCTAGTATAGAATATGAAGTATCACTACCTATTCCAAAATCGTCACCGTTACCTTTATCTCCCACCAAGACTAAAGCATCAATTATATCATCTACATGTGTAAAACTTCTTCTCTGAGTACCAGGTGATACTACTGTCAAAGGTTTTCTATCCAAAGTTTTATTTTTAAAAAGTGCAATCAAGGTAGCATATTTACCTTCTTCTATTTCTCTTGGACCATAGACATTATAAAAATAAGTAATAGCATAGTTGAGATCAAACCAATTACCATAGTTTCTAACTAACTCTGTATTACTAGCTTTTGTCCAAGCATAAGGGCTTTGTTCTCTACCCAGACCACCATCACCAAACTTTGTACTAGAACCAGCATAAATCAATTTAACATTATTTTTTCTACAAAATTCCAATACAGCAAAAGTGCCATCTTTATTATACTTCCAAACTTTTTCTATATCTTCAAAACTTTGTTCCACGCGTGAATATTCCCCAAGATGAAAAATAATTTCAGGAACAAAATCAATCAATTTTTCGATGTCCTTGGTATCACCTTTTATATAGGTCACATTTTCTACATGATTTTTTTCACTACCAGTAAAATAATTATCCAATGAATAAACTTTATTATTTTTATCCTTAGATAATCTTTCACACAAATGTGAGTCTATAAAACCAGCCCCACCTGTAACTAAAAAATTTTTCATATATTATTTTTGTTATAAAAATTATATATTGATTATCA
>JAQUAW010000020.1 GCA_028687045.1 Patescibacteria group bacterium | reverse complement strand
ATTATCCGCCTCGCTCAGATGGCTCGTGCTGTGGGTATTCATCTAGTGGTCGCTACTCAAAGACCAAGTGTTGACGTGATTACTGGTCTTATGAAAGCCAATATTCCCGCTCGTGTTGCTTTTTCAGTTGCTTCTTTGGTTGACTCTCGTACTATTCTTGATACTTCTGGTGCCGAAAAACTTATTGGTCGTGGTGACATGCTTTTCCAAACAGCTGAGCTTGGCAAACCTGTTCGTATTCAAGGAGCTTATATTTCTGAGAGTGAACTAAAAAATGTAGTGAAATATTTGAAAGGTGACGATGAACCAGAATATGATATTTCAATTGTAGAAAGTAAAAAAGGTGGTAGTAGTGGCACGATGAATATGTTTGGTGGTGCTGCCGACGATCAAGATCCTTTGTTTGAAGAATGCAAAGATCTTATTGTCAAATATGAAAAAGCTAGTGCTTCTTTCCTTCAACGTCGTTTGAAAATAGGTTATGCCAGAGCTGCGCGAATTCTTGACGAGCTAGAAGAGGCTGGTATTGTCGGACCTTCCCAAGGTGCCAAACCTCGTGAAATACTTGTTACAGCCGAAACTGTAGGTCGTACGATGAATGCTGGTGGTGAACACAATGTTTTTAGTAAACCTGAACCTGAAAATGATTCCTCTTTCACTGCCGAATCATTGGTTTCGGATGACGAGGAAGATGTTGAAGATGAAGAAAATGTTGAGGAAGAAGATGAAGAAGAAAAAGAAGTGGTAGATCATTATGCCAATGTCGATATGGACGCTGAAGAAGAAGTTGGTGCTGAAAATGAAGACGAAGATGATGATATTGTGGAAGAAGAAATTGATGATGACCACAGTCATAATTCGAGGTCGAGGTTTGAATATTGATAAAATTGTTACATTGCTACATTGCTAAATTGTTTTTGATTAAAAAAATTATGAAAAAGTTTAAAGTATATATTGCAGGTAAAGTGTCGCCAGATTCTGTATTTGGTCGACATGATTGGAGGGACGGCTTTTGTATGAAGTTGTCAGAATTATCTGGTTTTGAATTTATAAATCTTGATCCTACGAAAAGTGAAGGAGAATTTGATTTAGATGAAAATAACAGCAAACTTATTTTTGGAAGAGATTGTTTTATGATAAAATCTGCTGATTTGGTTATTGTGAATCTTACAGATGATATAAGTGTTGGAGGCTCGCAGGAAATGTTGATTGCAAAGTATTATCATAAACCATTGATTGGTATTGCCCCTAAAGGTGGTAAATTTTTTAAAGATGAAAAAGAAATAATTGGTAAAATTTACAAAAATTGGATACACCCTTTTGTGGCTGTACCATGCGATGCAGTGGTTGAAGACATAAATGAAGTAGCTAATTTTATTAAAGAATCTTTTTCAAAATCTGATAATTTTGTAAAAGGTATTGAAATTATGGACGAAACATTAATATATTATGAAAAATATCATCACAAAAATGATCAGATGCTTCAAGATATGTAGTATCTATTGATTTTAAAGTAAACATAAAACAATGTAACAATTTGACAATTTAGCCATTAAAATCAGTTTAAAATAAAGAGTAATGAGTTGGAGGCGAGCTCTTTTTTGAAGAAGGTACATTTTGCCGATTTGTGTGGATAAATCTGTGGTTAACTCACAGTACTTATTAAAGTGATTTTATAAATTTGCCTAAAATAAGCCAAAATATCTTCTTCTTGACAAATAGTTATCCACTTGTTCTTGGGTTTGACAAAAAGCAATTTTGGGTGTATTCTAAACACGCTATCAAAACTTCGTTGAATTTGTGCAAAATTCTCTATATTTAGCCCAAATTCTGGTATTATCGCCCCTATATCAGCGTCCACGCAGGGGACGGACTATCCGGATCACCATGGCTCAACAAGCTTTCTGTCACAAATAACTGAAAAAAGAATCCTTTTTAAAAGAAGAGGAATTTTTTTGTTGTTACTGTCTTGTCAAATTATTGGATCTTCAAAATAGAAATTTTACCTTTGTTGACTAATTAAATAATCAAATTTTGATTACCAAAATTAGTTAATAAAGTTATTTACATAAATAAAAATATTTATGGCTCCACTATACAGACGTCAACCTCTTAAGACAAAAGAACGAAAGTTCTTTACAGAACTTCGCGACGCCGTCGAAGCACCAGATTTGATAGAGATTCAAAAATCTTCTTACAACTGGCTTTTCGAAGAAGGCTTGCGTGAACTTTTCGATGAATTGTCACCAATTACTGATTTTACTGGTCGTGATTTGGAAATATATTTCGAAGATTATTATATTGATGAACCAAAGTTTGATCAAGTTACTTGTATCAAGAAAAATATTACTTTTGAAGCACCTCTTCGTGTCAATGTTAGATTAGCCAACAAACGTACCAACAAAACTGAAAAACAAGAAATTTATTTGGGTGACATGCCACTTATGACTGACCGTGGTACTTTTATTGTCAACGGTATTGAAAGAGTAGTAGTTACTCAGCTTATTCGTAGTGCTGGTGCTTTCTTCACTGCCGAACTTAGTCGTGGTCGTCGTTTTTATGGAGCAAAAATTATTCCAAATCGTGGTGCTTGGATTGAAATTGAAACTGACCAAAATAATGTCCTTTGGATAAAAGTAGATAGAAAACGTAAAGTAGCAGCCACTTCACTTTTGCGTGCTTTTGGATATTCAACTGATGAACAAATCAAAGAATTGTTTACTGATGTCAACACTCATCCAAATATTGATTACATTGAAAGTACTTTGAAAAAAGATGCTGCCAGTAATGAAGATGAAGGTTTGATTGAAGTTTATAGACGTATTCGTCCAGGTGACCTAGCAACTTCTGACAATGCTAAGAGTCTTATTCATGCCATGTTCTTCAATTTTGATCGTTATGATCTTGGAAAAGTTGGTGTTTACAAATTTGATATCAAATTTGATTTGAACTTGAAAAAAGAAGATTATGATAACAAAGAACAACGTGTTTTGTCTCCAGAAAAATTAGTAAAAGTTTTACGTGAAATTGTTCGTCTCAATGTTACCCAAGAAGAAGCTGATGATATCGATCATTTGGGAAATCGTCGTGTGCGTGGTGTTGGTGAATTAGTACAAAATCGTTTTCGTATTGGTCTTGCTCGTATGGAACGTATTATTCGTGATCGTATGAGTACTATGGATTTGGATACTATTGTACCAAACAAACTTATCAATGCTCGTCCTGTTATTTCTGTTATTCGCGAATTTTTCATGAGTTCACAGCTTTCACAGTTCATGGATCAAATCAATCCTTTAGCTGAGCTTGAACACAAACGTCGTATTTCTGCTCTTGGACCTGGTGGTCTTTCTCGTGATAGAGCTGGTTTCGAAGTTCGTGATGTACATAGAACTCATTATGGTCGTATTTGTCCGATTGCTACTCCTGAAGGACCAAACATTGGTCTTGTTGGACATCTTTCCACATTTTCAAAAATTAACAAATTTGGTTTCTTAGAAACTCCTTACAAGAAAGTAATTAGTGTTGTAAAAAATGAAGCAGCTTTGACTACTGGCGAAATTGCCAATATGGAAGTAAAAGGTATCGTCAAAGTGGATGATAGAATTACTGCTGAAATTGCTAAAAAATTAGAAAAAGAAAAAGGTATTCAAGAAGTACAAGTTAAACCACATGTATCTAGTGAAGTTGTTTATTTGAATTCTTTTCAAGAAGAAAGAACAATTACCGCTAGTGCTACTACTCCAATTGATGAGGAAGGTCATTTTACCGAAGAAAGAACTTCTGCACGTGTTAATGGTGAACCTCAACTTATTGATTCTAGTAGAATCAACTATATTGATGTAGCTTCTAACCAAATTTTGTCAGTAGCTACCAGTATGATTCCATTTTTGGAACATGATGATGCTACTCGTGCTTTGATGGGTACCAACATGCAACGTCAGGCTGTACCTTGTATTAAGCCTGAACCTCCTTTAGTTGGTACTGGAGTAGAGCGAATTGCTGCTTTAAATAGTGGTTATGTTTTTACAGCTCCAGCCAATGGTGAAGTTAGTTATGTAGATGGTGAAAAAATTGAATTTACTGACAGTAAAGGTAAAGTAACTACTTACAATTTATCAAAATATATTAGATCAAATGCTTCAAGTAGTATCAATCAACGTCCTACTGTTACTCTTGGTCAAAAACTCAAAAAAGGTGAACCAATGTCTGATGGTCCTTCTATCAAAGATGCTGAACTTTCACTTGGCCAAAATGTTTTAGTTGCTTACATGGTTTGGGAAGGTTTCAACTATGAAGATGCTATCATTGTTTCAGAAAGATTGGTAAAAGATGATAGATATACTTCTATTCATATTGAAGATTATACAATCAATGTACGTGAAACTAAATTGGGCGAAGAAGTTATTACTTCTGATATCCCAAATGTTAGTGAAGAAAAATTACGCCATCTTGATTCAGAAGGTGTGGTTCGTATTGGTGCAGAAGTTCGTTCAGGTGACATTCTAGTTGGTAAAATTACTCCAAAAGGTGAAACAGAACTTACTCCAGAAGAAAGATTGCTTCGTGCCATATTCGGTGAAAAAGCTCGTGATGTACGTGATTCTTCACTTTATTTAGAACATGGTGAACATGGTAAAGTGATTGATGTAAAAGTATTTTCTACAGAAAATGGTGACAAATTACAACCTGGTGTTATCAAACAAGTACAAGTGACAGTAGCTGACATGAGAAAAATTCAAGTTGGTGACAAGATGGCTGGTCGTCATGGTAACAAAGGTGTTATTTCTCGTGTTGTACCTGCTTCTGATATGCCTTTCCTTGAAGATGGTACACCTGTAGATATTATTTTGTCTCCACTTGGTGTCGTGTCTCGTATGAACTTGGGACAATTGCTTGAAACTCATCTTGGTTTAGCCGCTAATGCTCTTGGTTACAAAGCAGCTACTCCAGTTTTGAATGGTATTACTGAAGAACAAATTGAAGAAGAATTAATCAAAGCTGGTTTTCCAACAGATGGACAACTTCAACTTTTTGATGGACGTACTGGTGAAGCATATGATAACAAAACTACGGTTGGTTACAATTATATGTTGAAACTAAATCACATGGTGGAAGATAAAATACATCAACGTTCTATTGGTCCATACAGTCTTATCACTCAACAACCTTTGGGAGGTAAAGCTCAATTTGGTGGACAACGTTTCGGAGAAATGGAAGTCTGGGCTTTGGAAGCATATGGTGCTGCTTATAATTTGCAAGAAATTTTGACTATCAAGTCAGATGATGTTCCTGGTAGATCAAAAGCTTATGAAGCTATTATCAAAGGTGAACCTATTACCAAAGTAAACTTGCCAGAATCTTTTAACGTTCTTGTACGTGAAATGAAAGGTTTGTGTCTTGACGTAGAGTTACTAAAGAAAAATGATAATGGTGATTATGAAGAAGTAGCTGAAGCTGAAAATCATGATAAAGGAAAGAAATTCATTGATATAAAAGATGATATGATTGGGAAAGAAATTGCTGAAGAATAAAAATTTTAAATAATAATCTTAATCTCTAAACTCTAATCAAAAATTATGTCACGCGATACTTTTCACTCTATGAACTTCGACGCTTTGCGTCTGAAGGTTGCTTCTCCTGAAGTCATTCGTAAATGGTCTTTTGGTGAAGTTTATAAACCAGAAACAATCAATTATCGTACTCAAAAACCAGAAAAAGGTGGTTTGTTTGCTGAAGAAATTTTTGGACCTACCAAAGATTGGGAATGTTACTGTGGAAAATATAAAAAAATTCGTTATAAAGGAATCGTTTGTGATAAGTGTGGAGTAGAAGTTACTCATTCACTTGTTCGTCGTGAACGTATGGGACATATCGAACTAGCAACACCAGTCTCACATATTTGGTTTTTGCGTACTATTCCTTCTCGTGTTGGTCTTGTACTTGATTTGTCTATTCAAGCGTTAGAAAAAGTTATTTATTTTGCTTCTTTTGTTATCACTCATGTTGATGAAAATGAAAAGAAATTAGTAGCTGAGGCTCTAAAAAAAGAATATAAAACAAAGAAAAAAGAAATTGAATCAGACTTCAACAAAAAATCTGCTGGCATTGAAAAAGGTGCTTTGAAAGATTTGGAAACTGAGCGTGATAGAAAAATGGAAAGTTTGGAAGAAGATTTCAAAGATGCTGAAGATGAACTAAAAGATATTGAAATGCTTAATATCATTTCAGAAGCACGTTATCAAAATTTGTCTTTCCGTTATGGTCATTTGTTTGAAGCTGGTATTGGTGCTGGTGCTATTCGTGGATTGCTTGAAAGACTTGATTTATTAGAAACAATTGCTCGTTTGGAAAGTGAACTAAAAAAGAGTAAAGGTGCTAAACGTGAACGTCTAATGCGTCGTATCAAACTTTTGAAGAGTTTACACAAAAATAATATTCGTCCTGAATGGATGATTATGACTAATATCCCTGTGATTCCACCAGATCTTCGTCCGATGGTAGCTTTGGATGGTGGTCGTTTTGCTACTTCTGATTTGAATGATTTGTATCGTCGTGTTATCAATAGAAATAATCGTCTTCGTCGTTTGCTTGACTTGAATGCTCCTGAAGTTATTTGTCGTAATGAAAAACGCATGTTGCAAGAAGCAGTTGATGCTCTTATCGACAACAATGCTCGCGCTACCAAGACTGTTCGTGCTTCTACTGGACAAAAACGTCAATTACGTTCTTTAGCTGATATTTTGAAAGGTAAACAAGGTCGTTTCCGTCAAAATTTGCTTGGTAAACGTGTTGACTACTCTGGCCGTTCAGTTATCGTCGTTGGACCAAATTTGAAAATACATCAATGTGGTTTGCCAAAAATGATTGCTCTAGAACTTTTCAAACCGTTTATCATGTCAGAAATTATTAAACGTGAATTGGCTCACAATGTTCGTAGTGCTTCTAGATTTATTGAAAGTAATGCTTCTGAAGTTTGGGATATTTTGGAAGAACTTACAAAGACTACTCGCGTGATGCTTAATCGTGCTCCTACTTTGCATAGACTTGGTATTCAAGCTTTTCGTCCTATTTTAGTTGAAGGTAAAGCAATTAGACTTCATCCACTTGTTTGTGCGGCTTTCAATGCCGATTTCGACGGAGATCAAATGGCTGTTCATTTACCATTGTCAGAACAAGCAAAATGGGAAGCTGAAAATCTGATGGCTTCTGAAAAAAACTTGCTTAAACCTGCTACTGGTGCTCCTGTTATTACTCCACAACAAGATATTGCTCTTGGTTCATATTATCTAACAAAATTGGATAAAATGGACAAGGATCATGTTGTAAAAGTTTTCTCACATATTACAGAAGCTAGGTATGCTTACAAGACTAGAGTTATTGGTTTGCGTGAAACTATCAAAGTTAGATTTGATAATCTTGATAAATTTGAAGAAGGTACCAATAAATTTATAGAAACAAGTTTTGGTCGTATTTTGTTCAATGAAATTTTGCCAGATAAAATTGCTTATTATAATCAGACTGTTACTAAAAAAGATTTGAGTAATATTATTCAATTTTTGTTAGAATTTTATGGTCAAGAAATTACAGCTGAACATTTGGATAAAATAAAAGATTTGGGATATAAATATGCTACAAAATCTGGTTACTCACTTGGTAAAAGTGATTTCCCAGCTATTCCTCAAAAGAAAGAATTTTTACTTGAAGCTGACAAAAAAGTTCAATTGGTAGAAGAACAATATGCTGAAGGTTTGTTAACTGATTCTGAACGTCATGGTAAAGTTCTTGAAATTTGGACAGAAACCAAAGAAAAATTGGTAGGAATGGGTAAAGATGTAGTAGACCAAGACAAATCAGTTTTTGCCATGATTGATTCTGGCGCTCGTGGTAGTTGGGGACAACTTGGTCAGGTTATTGCTATGAAAGGTCTAGTAGCTTCTCCATCTGGAGACGTTATTGAGCTTCCTGTAAAAGGAAACTTCAAAGAAGGCTTTGGTGTTCTTGAATTCTTTATCTCATCCCATGGTACTCGTAAAGGTTTGTCAGATATGGCGCTTCGTACTGCTAATGCTGGTTATCTTACCCGTCGTTTAGTAGACGTGGCTCAAGAAGTAGTAGTCAAAGAAGAAGATTGTGGAGATACTGTTGGTGAACTGTTTACTCTAGAACAATCCAAACAAATGGGTGAAAAATTATCTGAACGTGTCCTTGGTCGTTATGTATTAGTTGATGTTAAAAGTGGTAAAAAAGTAATTATACCTGCTGGTGAAGTTGTCACTGCCGAAGCTTCTCGTATTATTGAAAAAGAATCAATTGATAATATTCATGTACGTTCTGTTTTACAATGTAAATTAGCCAAGGGTGTTTGTACAAAATGTTATGGTTTCGATTTGAGTAATAGATTACCTGTCAAAACTGGTACTGCTGTAGGTGTCATTGCTGCTCAATCTATTGGTGAACCTGGTACTCAACTTACTATGCGTACTTTCCATTTGGGTGGTGTTGCTGGTGGTGGAGATATTACTCAAGGTTTGCCTCGTGTAGAAGAATTATTCGAAGCTCGTAATCCAAAACGTAAAGCTATTTTGTCAGAAGTATCTGGTAGTATAGAAATAGAAGATGCTGATGGTAAAATAATTACTAGTCCAACTGGCCGTAAAATTTTTGAAGGACGTCGTGGACAAAAAATTGTCAAAGTTCATCATGAAGGTAGTGAAGAAGTAGTGTACGAAATAAGTAAAGATGATGATGTAAAATTTGCTGAAGGACAAAAAGTCAAAAAAGGTGATAAAATATTAGTTCGTGGTGGTAGTGGTGAAATAATCAAAGCCAATAATCCTGGTAGTGTCCATTTCGAGGGAGAAAATATGGTTTTGACTTATGATGGTAAAACTACCAAAGAATATGTTATCCCTATTGGTTATAAGATTTGGGTTAATGATGGTGACATTATAGAAAAAGGTGCTCAATTGACAGAAGGTGCTATTGATCTAAAAGAATTGTTTGAACTAAAAGGACAAGATGCTGTGAAGCGTTACGTCTTGGCCGAAATTCAAGAAATCTATGCTTCACAAGGTCAGAGATTGAATGATAAACATATTGAAATCATTATCAAACAAATGTTTAGTCGTGTCTTCATCGAAGATCCAGGTGAAACAGATTTGCTTCCTGGTGAAATCGTGGAAAAATCTCAATTGATCATTGCCAATAGACAGGCTAAGAAAGATGGTGTGAAATTGGCCAAAGCTCGTGAAATGCTTATGGGTATCAGTAAGATTTCTCTTACCACTCAAAGTTTCTTATCATCTGCTTCTTTCCAAGAAACATCTCGTGTACTTGTTTCAGCCGCTATCACTGGTAAAATAGATTATCTAGAAGGTCTAAAAGAAAATGTGATTATCGGTCGTCTTATTTCTGCTGGTACTGGTGTGTCGGGTATTCCAGAATTGGAAGACAAAATCAAAGAAGTGACAGAAGTCGAAACTTCTAAAGTTGAATAAAATTATTGTTAATTGAAAGAACTCCTCGTGAAAACGGGGAGTTTTTTTGTTGGTGGAATAACACTAATATTAGACGAATAACACAAATAAATCACTTTATAAACTTTTAACTTTATAACTTTATGAACTGTATTTGTTCTTGATTTTTCCATCAAAATATGCTAACTTATACTTAAGTAAAGGTAAATTTTAAATAAAAAATTATATGTCCGGACACTCAAAATGGCATAATATACAAGGTAAAAAAGGTAAAGCTGATAAAGCTCGTAGTAATTTGTTTACCAAATTGGCGAAAACTATTACTGTAGCAGCTCAGCTTGGTGGTGGTGATGTGGAAATGAATTTTTCTTTACGTCTAGCAATTGACAAAGCAAAAGAGGGAAACATGCCAAAAGACAATATTGAACGTGCTATCAAGCGTGGTACTGGAGAACTCGAAGGTGGAGTGTTGCAAGAAGTTGTTTATGAAGGTTATGGACCTGGTGGAGTAGCTTTACTTATCAAGACTGTTACTGATAACATCAATCGTACTATTTCAGAGTTGAAAGGTGTTTTCAATAAATACAATGCTTCTCTTGGTGCCAAAGGTTCTGTGCAATGGCAATTCGAAAATGTGACAGTTGTTCGTATCACTGCTGAAGAAAAAGCAAAAATAAAAAATTGGGAAGAATCACAATTAGAGCTCATGGACGCTGGAGTAGATGATATTCGTGAAAGTGCAGAGGGTGTAGAGCTTATTGGTGCTATGGATAAATTTCAATCTATTATGGAAGCTGTCGAAAAACTTGGAGTTGGTATCGAAACTTCTGGTTTGGAGTGGCTTGCTAAAGAAACTATTGAACTTCCTGCAGACAAGTCTGAATCATTAGAAAAATTGGTAGAAGCTTTGCATGATTTGGATGATATTGAGGATGTATATACTAATGAATTTTAGAATTTTCAATTTTCAATTTTAACTTGTCCGCCTTGGGTGGAAACAATTTTCAATTTATAAATTTTGAAAAGTATTTTTTAGATTTATTTTAAAATTGAAAAATTAATTCATTGTTTGAAAATTTAAAATTTCTAAATTTCTAAATTATAAAATATGTCCCAAAAAAATGAGAGAATCCTTGGCATTGATCCTGGCTTCGGTCGTATTGGTTGGGGAGTGATTGAAAATAAAAAAGGTAAATGGGTTGGTGTGGCTTATGGTTGTATTGAAACTGACAAAAAAGCTGATTTTGTGACAAGGTTAGAAGAAATTAGTATTGATTTGACTGCTATAATAAAAAAATACAAACCAGAGTTTAGTGCGGTCGAAGAATTATTTTTTTACAAAAATGTGACGACGGCTATCAAAGTTGGACAAGCGCGTGGAGTTATTTTACTTACTTTGAAACAACAAAATGTAGTAGTGTATGAATATACTCCTTTGCAAATCAAGCAAAGTATTACTGGTTATGGTCGGGCTGAAAAAGGACAACTGCAACGTATGGTCAAGATGATGCTTGGTGTGAAGAAACCAATTACTCCAGATGATGCTGCTGACGCGCTGGCCGTGGCGTTGACTTGTAGTACGGGATTGAGGATGCTTAGAATGTAATTTTATGGAAAATCAAAAAACACCAGCTCAATTGAGACTGGTGTTTTTTTCATTGTTTTGTAATACTAGGATAAATTTTCTAGTAGTGTTAAAGCCTTTTGGATGGCTTTACCACTAAACATGCCTGCATTGGAGAGAATGTCTTTTATTTCTTGTATTTTTCTTTCCCTTTCTGCATCTTCTTTGGTTTTTTCAACTGTTCTTTGATCAGATTCTGTTTTTCGTGCCTGTGTTTCTAAACCTGTTTGTACTCTTAAAGATGCCATGTCTCTTCTAGCTTGTTCTGCTGTAGTAGCTGCTGTTTTTGTTGCTTCTTCTAGGTCAGCTCTCAATCTATCATTTTTTGCATTTGCTACTGCCAAAGTTTCTTGTAATGTCGCTACATCTTTTCTTAGTGTTTCTATGGTTTCTCTTCGTGTTTTATCTACTTCCAGAGCTTGTTTTGGTAATATTGGTACATCGAAGTTGACTTCTTTTGTTAGTCTAGCAGCCATTTCATCTCTTATTGTAATGTATCTTTCTTCTACCTCATCTTCATTTTCATCTGGCATAGCTATAAAGCCATTTTCTGTTACTGTGACTCCTTCAGGTAGGAGCTCTTTATTGTCGGAATAATCCAACTGGAAGTCTTGTTTATTTTGTGCATCTGGTGTTAACAAAGTTTGTACTCTTAATAAATTTAGAACATGCATTTGTTTTTTTTCTTCCAAGGTAAAAGTTTCTGCTTTTGTATAGTCATCTTCCAAAGTTTTATCGTATTTAGCTTTGTCTTCATAATTTCTATAATTACCAGTTCTTGTACTATCAAAAACGAATAATCCATTACCTGAATCATTGTGTCTATATAATGTAGCCCCTGTTTTTAATAGAGACATTACCTTTGGTAAGTAGTAAGGTCCCCTCATCTGACGGTCTTTATTACCTGGGGATACTTGGTTAAGTAATGCTGCAAGGTGTCCTGCTTCTAAAGTTCTTCCGGGATTTTTCATTTCAGTTTGGTTGCTATCAGCATACATATAACCCTTGTCTACAACATTATTGTCATAGGTCATGCTGGATTCATCGGCAAACACCTCAGCTTTTCTAGGTACCCTACCTATTTTAGATTCATAAATTTTGTGAATAGCACCTATAAGTTTTGAATTTTGTGGGTCATTTTCTGGTAACAAGTCTGCTGCTATCTCATCAACAGTGAGAGAATAACCTTGTCTGTCAGGTCTTGCTGTATTCATTCTGTCTGGTATCGCTGAATGATGTCGTGGTGCTTGTTCTTTTGGTTCTTCTGGAGAATGTGAATCTATGCCCATATGTTTTATATTAAATTTTAATTAGTTTACTTATAATATATTTTATCACTAAGATTAAAATTTGGCAATTTTCTATTTCAATCTTAATTCTTCAAAATTAACAATATAAATTGCTTAGAAAACAAAAACACCAGCTAAATAGTTGGTGTTTTTAAATTTATAAAAAAATTATTTAGTCTTTATTACATAAGTTCTAGCCAACAAATCATGCCAAGCTCTTTTTTGTGGTTCAAATCCAGCCCAGATGAAACCAAGCATGAAAGGTATAGCACTAAGTATCATAGAGAAGTAGCGAATAACAGCTTTTTGCCAAGTAAGTTTTTTGTCACCTTCCTCAATAATTTTTAAGCCCAAAATCATTTTGCCTGGAGTGGCTCCTTGCCAAATCCAGAATCCTAATGTATATGCCAATGGGATAATAAATTTCCAACCTACAAAATTTACAGAGACCATACCACCGTTGATAGTTGTGGCTCCAAATAAACTTCCAATTACTGATAATATAATACTATCTATAGTTACTGCCAAAAATCTAATCCAAAAGCCGCCATATTGATGACCATTTTGTGGTGTGCTTGGTGCGCCAGGTGGATTAGTCACTACTACTTCTTCGGTAGGAGCATCGGGGATTATTACTTCTTCTTTTGTTTGATTTTCCATATATTATGTTAATGGTTAATAATAATACTATTTTATCACTATTTGTCTATTTTTGACAATAGTCATCTGGTTTTTGTTTATTAGATATGATAAAATATAGATGTTATAAATTTAAATATATTTTTATGTCTAAAAAAATAAAAGTTGCTATCAATGGTTTTGGTAGAATAGGTCGTCACGCTTTCAAAGTTGCTCAAACAAAAAGAAATGTGGAAGTAGTAGCTATCAATGATTTGACTGATACTAAGACTTTGGCGCACTTGCTCAAATATGATACTGCTTACCCAGATAGCAAATTAAAGATTAGTTTTGATGAAAAAAACATTATTGTAAATGGCAAAAAAATTCCTTGCTTTGCAATGCGTGACCCAAAAGAATTGCCTTGGAAAAAAATGGCAGTAGATGTCGTGATAGAGTGTACTGGCGTGTTTTTGACCAAAGAATTAGCAGGTTTACATTTGCAAGCTGGCGCCAAAAAAGTTGTTTTGTCAGCTCCTGGCAAAGGTGAAGGCATAAAGACTTATGTTCGTGGTATAAATTGTGGTAGTTACAAAGTTGGCAAAGAAACTGTGATAGACAATGCTTCTTGTACTACAAATTGTACTGCGCCAGTGATGCGTGTGATGGAAGATGTTTTTGGTGTAGAAAAAGCAATGTTGACTACCGTTCATTCTTATACAGCTGATCAAAATCTTCAAGATGGTCCTCACAAAGATCTTCGTCGCGCTAGAGCTGCTTGTCAAAATATTGTACCAACTTCCACAGGGGCTGCGATTGCTACAACCAGAGTAATTCCTGAACTTGCAAACAAATTTGATGGTATTGCTCTTCGTGTGCCTACTATTACAGGTTCTCTTACTGATTTTACTTTGGTTTTGAAAAAAGATGTGACTGTTGAAGAAGTAAATAAAGCTTTGATAAAAGCAAGCAAAACTTCTTTAAAAGGAATCTTGGTGACAACAGATGAACCTATTGTTTCTTCTGATATTATTGGCAATACACATTCTTCTATTGTTGATTTGGGTTTGACTCATGTGGTATCTGGAAATATGGTAAAAATTATTTCTTGGTATGACAATGAGTGGGGTTATGCTAATAGACTTGTAGAGATGGTGGAGATAGTGGGAAAGAACTAAAGATTAATGTGGAAAGAGGAATGTGGAATGAGGAATCAAAATATTAAATTTAAAAATTACAAAAAGGGTTCTCCCCCTATTAGGGGGAGTTAGAGGGGGTCCATCTTTGAGCAAGACGTTTTATCTTGCAAAAGACCTCCCCTAGCCCCTCCTATTAGGAGGGGAATTCATAAAATTTATTTTTTATGAAGACTATCAACAAATTAAAAAATCTTTCTGGTAAAATTGTATTATTAAGAGTCGACTATAACGTCCCCCTAAAAAAAGGTGAGATTTTGGATGATGAAAAAATTGTGAAATCTCTCCCAACTATTCGTACTTTGCAAGCTAAGAAAGCCAAGATTATTATTGTTACGCATCTAGGTCGTCCAGAAGGTAAAATAGTTTCAGATCTAAAAATTGATCCTGTTGCTGTGCATCTTGGTGAATTATTAAAACAAAAAATTGTAAAATTGGATAGTAAAAATTGGGACAAAAAATCTGGTGACAAAATGCGTTTAGAAATGCTAACTACAATTGATGCAATGCGTCCAGGTGAAGTCGCTATGCTTGAAAATATTAGATTTTCCAAAGATGAAGAAGAAAACAAAGGAACTTTAGCACAAGAGTTGGCTAACCTAGCAGATATTTTTGTCCTAGATGGTTTTGCTGTAGCTCATCGTGGTGATGCTTCTGTTGTTGGTGTGGCCAAATATTTACCTAGTTATGCAGGACTCCTAATGGAAAGCGAAGTCAAAGCTTTGACAAAAGTTTTGAAAAGTCCAAAGAAACCTTTCGTGGCTATTATAGGTGGAGTGAAAGCAGAAACCAAAATTCCTGTGATAAAAAATTTACTCAAAAAAAGTAATTATATTCTTATTGGTGGTGGTATCGTCAATACTTATCTTTATTCTAAAGGATTCAAAATTGGTAGTTCTGTCGTCGACAAAAAGTATGCTAAAGAAATTTTGGAGTATTGTAAAAGTAAAAAAGTTATTAAACCACTCGATGTTGTAGTGGGGGATATTAAGGGCAAAAAATATTGGGTCAAAGATTTGGACAAAAATTTCAAAATTACTGACAAAAATTTGGCTATTTATGATATTGGACCTAAGACTATTCAAGAATATGCCAAGTATATCAAAAAAGCCAAGACAATTGTCTGGAATGGTGCGATGGGTTATTTCGAACAACATCCTTATGAAAACGCGACTTATAGTATTGCTCGTCTCGTAGCTACTAGATCAAAAGGTTCTGCTTTTGGTGTGGTTGGTGGTGGAGAAACTTTGCTTAGTCTAGAAGCTGTGAAAATGTCAGAATATGTTGATCATATTTCGACAGGTGGTGGAGCGATGCTTGAATTTTTGTCTGGTAAGAAGTTGCCAGGGGTGAAAATATTGTAGAGGAATGGGGAACGGGGAATGAGGAATGGGATTTATTATTCTTTTCATTTAATTGATCTATTAGAATCCGTTAGATCCGTTTAATTCTCGTGTTCCTATTTAAATTTTGTTGTTTATCTTTTATGAAAAAAATAAAATGTTTGCGTAAAAAAATAGATTGTGTTGATAAAAGAATTTTGAAATTACTCGCAAAGCGTTTTGTTTTGACTGACAAAATTGGTGGAATTAAAAAATTAGCAAAGATTGAAATAGAAGATAAAAGTAGAGAAGTAGAAATTTTAGAAAAATTTAAAAAACTTTCACAAAAATTTAATCTTGATAAAAATTTTACAACTAATCTTCTCCAACTAATTTTGCAAGAATCAAAAAAGAGACAAAAGTAATTTTTTATCAATCGTCCCTCTGGGACTTGTAAATAATATATCAATTACAGGCACTAAAGTGCCTGCCTAAATTTGAAAATCCCTCCGGGATAAACGTGTTTTTGTCTCTTGCCAGCATTCTTATTTTGAGATAAACTAAAGATGTAAATAATAACGAAAAACTATGAGTAAAAAAATCATCTTTTCAGCTATTCAACCAACTGGCAACTTGCACATCGGCAATTATCTTGGTGCTGTCAAAAATTGGCTAGAACTACAGAAAAATGAAGACTATGAATGTATTTTTTGTATTGCAGATTATCACGCTATGACTGGTGACAAGACAGCCCAAGACAGACGAGATCAGATTATTCTGATGGCGGCTGAGCTTTTGGCTTTGGGAATTGATCCTAAGAAATCTACTTTTTTTGTGCAATCTCATGTGCCTGAGCATACTGAATTAGCTTGGATTTTCAATACTGTAACTCCTATCGCTGAGTTGGAAAGAATGACTCAGTACAAAGATAAATCTCAAAAACAAATAAAAAATATCAATACCGGACTTTTGACATATCCTACTCTTATGGCTGCTGATATTTTGCTTTATCATACAGATTTGGTTCCTGTTGGAGAAGACCAAATTCAGCATGTAGAGCTTACTCGAGATATTGGTCGCTGGTTCAATAATAAATATGCTGAAAATTATTTTGGAGAAGTGAAGCCTTTGCTCACAGAAATTCCTAGAGTAAAGAGTTTGCTTGAACCGACTAAAAAAATGAGTAAAAGTTATGGCTTAAATCATGTCTTGGAACTTGCAGATGAACCAGAAGTAGTTTTGGCTAAATTAAAAAAAGCTGTAACAGCTAGTGAACCTGGTGAGAAATCACCTGGTGTGGAAAACTTGTTATTGTTACTAAAAAACTTTGGGGATGAGACTGTGTATAACAAATTTGTAGAAGCTGAAAAAAATGGTACTATTAAATACGGAGAGTTGAAAGCAACTTTGGCTCAAATTATTGGAGACTATTTCGCAGATTTTCGTGAAAATAGGACACAATATTTGGAAGATAGAAGCTATTTAGCGACTGTACTTGCTGATGGTGAAGAAAGAGCTAGTAAAATTGCTAAGGCTACTATGAAAGAAATCCGACATTTGATAGGTATTAGATAAAATTAGTGTTAAAACAAATAAGATGCTACATGCTTGTGGGCGTCTTTTTTGTTTTTACAGCCCTCCTACACCCTTCGTTCCTCAGGGTTCCGGCGGGCAAGCAGACACAGCCGTCAGCAAATTTAGTAGACACAGCATTTGTTGACATAAAACGAAAACTTGTGTAAAGTTAACCAACTTTTATTATCAGTGTAATCTTTATAAATCTGTGTAATCAATGTTAAATTAATGTTTATGAAAATAATAAATACGCCAGAATTAATTGAATGGCAAAAACAAAATAAACAATTTAGAATTATTGATGTTCGTACTGAATACGAATACAATGAGGGATCTATAGAAAATTCAGAACTTATACCTCTTGATGTTTTTGATAGAGTTTTTATTGAAAAATTAGCTGACAAAGATGAAACTATAGTCTGTGTTTGTCGCAGTGGAGGACGTAGTTCTATGGCTGTAGATTTTTTGGACAAACAAGGTTACAAAAATGTCTATAATCTTATAGGTGGTTATGGTACTTATAGATTATTCACTATATAGATAAAATTTGACAGGCTACAAGAAGTGTAGTAAAGTATTAAGGCTATGACACAATTATTTAACAATAATAATTTGAATAATAATATCAGCCAATAAGTGGGTGTCATTTTTGTAAATAGAAAATAACCCGCTTAAAGAAGCGGGATTTTTATTCCCAGATAGTTCAGTGGTAGAACGCAGCGCTGTTAACGCTGATGTCGTAGGTTCGAATCCTACTCTGGGAGCTTTTATCGGGACTGTTAACGCTGATGTCGTAGGTTCGAATCCTGTCCTCGGAGCAAAAAAACAGACTATTTTCATAGTCTGTTTTTTTGTAATTTTATTTTACTATTTTCTTTATTTCAATTATAGCATCATTTAGTGAAATTTCACTTTTTACTAGGTAGAGAGTTATACCAATTTTTTTTGCTTTTTCTTTGTCTTCTTTTTGGCTCAATTCTGTTAGAAAAACAAAAGGAATTTTGTTTATAGAATCATTTGTATTGCTACGTACATTTTCTAGTAATTCAAAACCATCACCACCGTCCAAAATAATATCAGTAACAATGATGGCTGGTTTTTCTTTGATAATTTTTTGTAATGCTTCTTCTGGTGAACCTGAGATAATTGGCTCCCAACCTTCTTCTGCACCAAATTTATTTTTATAGACAGTTCTAAGTACAGGATCTTTATCTGATAGAAGTACAACAATTTTTTTTGTCATATTTTTATAGTTTAATATTTGTAAAAGGTGGTTCTACTTCTGTAATATGACTATCTTGCAAATTCATGGCGCGCATCCAAGTTGGCTTGATATGAAAAATAATATAATCATCATGTCCAATGCGGAAGAGTGGTGGCCAAAATCCAGTATCTTGCGTAGCTGCTATAGCTAATTTATCAATTATGTTTTGTAATTTTTTGCCGGTTTCTTTTACCTGAGACACTTGACCATCTGTTTGTAACATCATTTTATTGTGTTCCCAAATAGTAAAACTAATGTAAGGATTTTTTAGTAAATTTTTTGCTTTGTAAGTATTTTTTCGAGTAACTATATAAAAACTAAAATCATTTTCCATATGATAGAGTAAAACTGAAGCATGCGGACGATTTTTGGATATAGTCGCAGCCTCCATAATGAAGTGACTCTTGAGAAAATATTGGATTTCGTTTTTACTAAGTTTTTGAGACATAAAAAATTATTATATTAAATATATTATATCATCAGTATATTTATTTAGCAATTAAAATTAATAAAAATAAAAACAGACTATTTTCATAGTCTGTTTTTTAGTATATAAGAGATTATTCAGCTCTTTGTACGTTTGTAGCAGCTTTTCCTTTTGGAGTTTCTTCAACTTCAAAAGTAACAGCGTCACCTTCTCTTAATTCAGAGAAACTAACACCAACTAAACTGTTAGCATGGAAGAATAAATCTTCGCCGCCTTCTTGAGAGATGAAACCGAAGTTCTTGTCTGTCAATTTTTTGATGATACCTTGCATATGTATGTAAAGATATGTGAATTAAATACCAAGAGGTAGAAATTCGACTTTATCTCCACACTTTCAATATTTTTGTAGTACTTGACTACGAGCCTTAGTATATCACAAAATATGTTTTTTGTCAAGGTGACACGAATCTTAACACGAATGGGCACTAATAGTAAAAAATAGTATCTGTTAGTATTCGTTATAATATTTGTTTCATATCTGAAAAATATTAGACGTATATTAAATAGATACTAAACAAATATTAATGTTGATTGGTCTTCCTTGACAAAGTATTACTTTTTTGCTATACTTGGGTATTAATTTATATGCACGGCTAGAAATAGTCCTGCGACTCGAATTTTTTTGTGTCATTTCGCTATGTGCGAATAAAGTGTGACTCTTGGAAATATTGGGTCACACATTTTTTTTATGACAGAAAAACAAGTAGATACCGGTCGTTTTGACGATCTTGGTATCAAGAAGAATTTCTTAGAAATTCTTAAAAATAAAGGCTTTGAAAAGCCTACACCTATTCAGCATCAGGTTATTCCAGGTGCTCTTGAAGGTAAAGACGTAGTAGGTATTGCTCAGACTGGCACTGGTAAAACTTTGGCTTATGGAATACCTCTTATCCAGAATTTAGCTACAGGCAATGGTGGTCAGGGCTTAATTTTGGTTCCAACTCGTGAATTGGCGCAACAAGTAGCTGACGCTTTGAACAGTATTGGTAAGAGTTTAGGGCTTCGTATTGCTGTGATTATTGGTGGTGTGTCATCTCGCCCACAAATTAAAGATTTGCGTAATAATCCACATATTGTAATTGCTACTCCAGGTCGTCTTGATGATTTGATGGAACAAAGACAATATAGGTTGGACAAAGTTAGTATGCTTATTTTGGATGAAGCAGATAGAATGCTTGATGTTGGCTTTTTGCCACAAATAAGACGTATTTTTAAGCTTGCTCCAGTCAACAGACAAACAATGCTTTTTTCAGCTACTATGCCACCTTCAATTTCAAGTTTGGCTAGTGCTTTTATGAAAATGCCTTTGCGTATTGAGATTGCTCCACAAGGAACTTCTGCTGAAAATGTTGAACAAGAAGTCTTTATTATTAGTAAGCCAGACAAAATGCGTTTACTTTATTCTCTTTTGAAAACTTATAAAGATGATACTATTTTGATTTTTTCTCGTACCAAACATGGTGCTAAGCGTATTGCTAGTGATATAAATACTGTTGGTCATAGTGCTACTGAAATTCATTCCAATCGTACTCAAGGTCAACGTAAGGCTTCATTAGATGGCTTTTCTAGAGGTAGATTTAGAATTATGGTAGCAACAGACATTGCTGCTCGTGGTATTGATGTCAAACAAATTTCTTTGGTTATCAACTTTGATTTACCAGACAATTCTGAAGATTATGTTCATCGTATTGGTCGTACTGGCCGTGCTGGACGTTCAGGAAAAGCTATTTCATTTGTGACACCGTCAGAAAAAATGGACATTAGAAAAATAGAAAAATTAATTAGAAAATCTTTGCCAATTTTGGACTTACC
>JAQUAW010000019.1 GCA_028687045.1 Patescibacteria group bacterium | reverse complement strand
TGTTCAGTAATTTTTGTACTACGCATGTCTTCCATTTTTATATCACTATTTTCGTCAAACAATTTTTTAAAAAGTTTTTGTTTTGCTTCCTGTTTTATTCTGTTTTCATGATGCAAATACCACTCTGCATACAAAACAGATCTTGCATCCATAAGCTTTTGTACAGCTTCTCTAGACTTAAATACTATATGTTCTTCTCCCTCATACTGTTCAACACCACAAACATCTTGCAAAAAAATTGCGCCATAATCATCATATACAGGCTTGCCACGTACTGATGAATCCAGCACAGCGTAAGATAAAGTATCAAGAATTTTTTGTATTTCTCCAAATAATATTTCCTTTTCTTGCATAATATTTATCAAACGAGATTTATCAATATTATACTTTTCTAAAAATTCTGTAATATCATTCTCTTCCAATAATACTACACCAAAACTTTCATGATCTAAACCACCGTTATTAACAATTACATGCTCTCCCTCATGACTAAAAACAGAATGACCACGATCATGAAACCAAGCCGCACACATCATTAATCTAATATCTTCCAAAGATCTACCAAGTTTCACCCCAAGCGCTCGCGTTATTTCAGCAAATAAATGGGAATGATCAAATCTACTATGAGGCGGAGTCAACATACTAATTGAACCAACAGGTACATCAATTTCATCACTAAAATCACCATAATCTGGAATATGTTGTATCAAATCTTCTTTAGAAGCTGCATCACCATGAGGAACTTGAGAAATAGACTTCAATCTAGCTACCCATGACAATCGTGGAATATCTACTTCATGCATTTCTCTTGTTTCCTTCAAAATCTCCTTATATTTTTTTAATTGTTCTTGATCAACAAAAATTAATTCAAAACATTCTTTAATTTTTTTTATTTCAATTATTTCTGGATATTCATATTCACTATTACCAAAACGAGGTCCTTCATTATCCATATAACTCAATATTATCTTATTACCCCGCCTCCCAAACACTCGCCATCTTTATAAAAAACAGCAAATTGTCCGGAAGTAGCGGCTTTTTGTTTATTTAAAAATTTTAATTTGTAGATATTGTCATTTTTTTCAACTTTCTCGACAGTGACTTCTTGCAAAGCTTGTCTATGACGCAATCTTACTGTACATTTTAACGGAAAAACCGGTATTTGTCCACTTACCCAATTTATATCCTCTACCTCAATTTCATCTTTATTCAATAACTCACTATCTTCATATCCAACAACCAATTCATTAGCATCAAAATTTTTGGCAACAACAAACAATGGTTTGTTATCACTTCTAACTCCGAACTGTGAGCTTTGAACTCCAATATGACGTTGACCAATAGTATAAAAAGCCAATCCTTCATGTTCGCCTATTACTTCCCCACTTTCAGTAACAATATGCCCCGGATTTTTCTTCAAATCACGCTGCAAAAATTCTTTCATATCGAGTTCACCCACAAAACAAATTCCCATACTTTCTTCTTTCGTAGCGGTAGGCAAATCAAATTTTTTGGCTAATTCTCTAACTTCTGGTTTAGTATAGTCACCCAAAGGAAACAAAGTCTTAGAAAGTTGTTCCTGATTTAGCTGATGCAAGAAATAAGTCTGATCTTTATTATCGTCTTTAGCCTGAATTAGTTTATAACTACATTCCCCATTCCCCATTCCCCATTCCCCTATTGAAGCATAATGTCCAGTAGCTATATAATCAAAACCTAATTCTTTTATTTTATCTAACCACACACCAAACTTAATGAACTTGTTACACATGACATCAGGATTTGGAGTATTACCTTTTTCATATTCAGCTAACATGTAATCAAGCACTTTTTCTTTGTATTCTTTTTGAAAATCAAGTTTCAGAAGTGGAATTCCCAATTTGGCAGCAACTCTAAGCGCATCACGATAGTCAGGAATCCAACAGGACACATTATCCGCGTTTATATCCGCGTCAATATCCGTATTCATCCGCGTTTCCTCATAGTTAATCATATAAGCTCCCGTCACAGCAAAACCAGCCTCAACTAAAAGAGCTGCGGCAACTGAAGAATCTACACCACCAGACATAGCGACAAGGATTTTCTTATTTTTAGCAATATTTTGAAACATAATAAGCATATCTTAGCGGAAAAATCTACTTTTGTCAAAAAAAAATTGTTACATTGTTAAATTGCTAAATTGTTCTTTAGATAAAGAAAGAAATTTAACAATGTAGCAATTTAGCCATGAAAACGTTTTAATAAACATAAATAACAAAAATAAAAAAAGCGCTTTTACACGCTTTTTTAATTTCTAAAGTAAAGACTAAGCTTTGTTCTTTAGGTAACATTCACGACAAAAAATGTCAGTACCAGCCTTAGGTTCGAATGGCAATTGTGTGATATGTGTATTACATCCAGCACAATTTACATCTACATCGAACATTCTTTTTTGAGGGCGAGCACCACCATTACGTTCGTCACGGTGAGCGCGATTACAATCTTGACAGAAAACTGGACGGTCTCCTGAAGGTTGAAAAGGCAATTGTGAAATGTGAGTACCACATTTTGCACAACTTAGATCAACGTTGAACATTTCTCTTGGTCCTTGATTATACATAGTATATACGTTCCAAAGTGTTTATTAATAAATTTTTCCGACCTTTTGGGAACGTACTATTTTTTCTATAAAAATAAAGAAATACTAAAATCTCGTTACCCATAAATATAATAACAAATTTACTATTTTTAGTCAATTCTTTTATAAACAGAGTCAAATCTCTCTTATATTCTTAAAAAATTGTAATTTTGGATTATAATCCTTTGAACACTGGCAAACCATTGTTTGGATCAGTAGGTACATAAATAGTTCCTTGTCTATCTTTTAGACTATTAATATACAAATATTCTAGATAATTATTTGTTAAACTTTCATTGATAATTTTTTGGGCATCACGTTGACCTTCAGCTTCAATACGTTTTCTTTCAGCTTCTTTTTGTTCTTTTTCCAAGACAAAATCATAACGCTCTGACTCTTGTTCAGCTTGAAGTTTTTGTTGGATACTATTGGCCAGATTAGCTGGCAATTCTACATGACGAAGTAATACTTCTTCCAGAGTTATGCCTCTTGGTTCCATTCTTTCTTTCAATTTTTTTTCAATATCCAAAGCGACTTCTTGACGTTTATCCGAATAAATATCTTTGACATTGTAGTTAGCAGTTACTTCACGAATTATACTTCTAATTTGTGGTCTAATAATAGTTTCCTCATAATCCAAACCTAAGTCTCTATAAACATCACTAGCTTTTTCTTCCACCAAATGATAGAGAACTGTAATATCCAAATCAACACTAAGACCTTCTTTGGTAAGTGCAGTAATAGCATCTGTAGCATAACGTTTACCTTCACCCTGAGCAATACTCATAGTATATTCACTAGTACGAATATTCAACTTAGTTATTTTTACCAATGGATTCTTCAAATGAAAACCTGATGACAATTCTTCATCCATTACTTTTCCAAACAAAGATTGAACTCCTGTTTCCCCTGCTCCAATAACCACCCAAAAAGAACTAGCAAAACTAATAACTATAAAAATTATAAAAATAGATGACAAAGTCCAAATTATACGTTTCGGACTATATTTGTTTGGGTTAATAGTTTCCATAATAGGTTTTGAATTATTATTTTTAAAATTTATTTTACTAAAAAAATTTGTGACCATTTCTTTTTTTCCTGTTTTTTTGAGGAAAAAAAATAACAAGAAAATAATTATTAAGAAAAACCAAAAGTTCTGCAAAACAACAGCCACTAAGAAAAATAACACTAGCCAAAAGATCAAACCTTTATTGTCTATTTTCAGCATAATACTTTTATTTCTTATCAGTATCTATAGTATAGGTACTATCGAATTCATAACCAGCATAAGTAGACAACAACAAAAGCTCTACCATACCAATATACATATAAACATTTGCATAAAATACACTATAAGATTTCACAAAAAAAGGTACAGTAATAACAGCATCCAATAATCCCCCAACGACTAAAGCTATTACACCAAGCATAATTCCTTTTTTGGTAGTAGGTTCATCAAAATGAAAATACCATTTTGCCATGACCAAAGCAAAAGGAACCATCAAAACCCAAAGAATCAAATGTTGAAAAAATTGTTGTTCTTTCAAACCTGGAGAAAACATTAACAAAGATAAAATAACAAAAATAAATGCCCACAAAAATACACCAAATAAGACAGCTCGCGTATATTTCATATATTTAAAATTAAATAAATTAATACATTTGTAAATATACTATCCTTTTATACTAAAAAATATAAAAATGATAAAAACTATAAAAATTAAAAACACTAAACCAGAAAAAATAGCTAGCTTAGAAACAGCTTTTTCAGTACCAGAAGAACTTTCAACAGAACCTTTAATAGCATCAGCAATAATAAAAAAAGGACTTAAAATAGCAACAAAACCCAATGTAAGCATCAATATTTGCCAAAACATAGATTCAAAAACTGGATCCAAAAAAGAGTTTGAAAAATGATATTCTAAAAAAACAAAAAACCAATATAATACAAATAAAATAATCAAAATAATAGAACTTCTAGTATTTTTGTTTTTTATTGATTTAAAAATCATAAATATAATACTAATCAAATTTTATAATATCATCAGCCTGAATCTTTTTAGGTTGTACACTGTCTGATTTAGATTCTGGATTATTTACAATATTTGTTTGTGGTAGACCATTAGAACTTTTCTTTTTTCTATTGCGTTTACGCTTTTTCTTTTTTGGTGTATCCCCAGATTCATTATTATTAACACTATTTTGAGAAAAAGACAAATTATCATTTTTTATCAATCCAGGCAACAAATCCACAGCCTCTTCATTTTTTTGAGGTTGTACTGGTTTTGTTTCTATTTTTTTACTTTCTATACGATAATCCAAACCAGGCAACAAACCATCTTCCAGATTTTCAACAACTAGTTCTTTTTTTTCTTCTTTATTATTATTTTCATTTACTATTTTTTCTATATTTGGCGCTTTATCAAAACTTATTATTTCTTCATCATTTGGTTTTGATTCTTCTGATTTTTTAAAATCCAAAACATTATTTATTTTTTCTTCTTCCAGATTTTCAACTACTTCTGTTACTTTGTCTTCTATTTTTTTATTATTTTTTTCAACTGTTTTATCTTCCAAAGTAGTATCAACATCATCAGAGTCATCGTCATCATCGTCATCAAGTGCAGATGAATCACCACCACCCATACCACTCCAACGTAAAATTTTATCAGCAATTATATCACGATGTTTAGCATATCTTTCACGAGAAACACGTATAACTTTTTCAGCAGAACCAGTTCTAGAACCAATAGGAGGTATAGTCATAGCTGAAAATGGATCAGAAGCCACACCATCAATCATCAATTTTAAGATTACTCGAAACTTAGAAAGATTGACAATATCTTGTTCTATAAATGTTGGGGCAAATTCTTTGGCCAAAATTTCTGAATCAGCAGCACCCACACGAAAAGTAACTATACTACCAACATTACCAAAAACCGCATCAGAAACAAGTTCATCAAGTTGGGCTACATATTGATGAGCCATGATTAGACTAAGACGATATTTACGAGCTTCTGACAAAATATTAGCAAAACTAGGCGTAGCAAAATTTTGGAATTCATCAACATAAAGAAAAAAATCATTGCGTTCATTTTCAGGCATATCAACTCTCTCCATAGCTGCCAATTGTATTTCAGTAATAAGCATGTTACCAAGTAGACGACTATTGTCTTCACCTATTCTACCTTTGGACAAATTCATGATAAGTATTTTGCCACTATCCATGATTTCACGTACATTGATAGTAGACTTCACTTGAGCCACAATATTACGAATAACAGAAGCTGATAAGAACTGACCAATTTTATTTTGGATAGGCGCTACAGCCTCTTGAGCGTATCTGTCATTGTAACTAGCAAATTCAACTTGCCAAAAAGCTTTGACAATAGGATCTTTCAATTGTTTGACAACTTTACGACGATAATCTTTGTCTGACAAAAGTCTGTTGATACCAAGCAAAGTAGAACCTGGATAATCTAACAAAGCTAAAATAGTGTTGTTCAAAATATATTCCATTCTAGAACTCCAAACATCCGGCCAAATTTTCTTGAAAATTCCCATCAGTCCAGCTGCCACCAAATGTTTTTGTTCTTCTGAATTAACTTCCAAAATATTGAAACCTATTGGATATTCCACGTCTGCAGGATTAAAATATACAACGTCATTGATACGATTATTAGGAATAAAATCAATAATTTTTTCTGCAAAATCGCCATGAGGATCAACAATACCGACACCATGTCCTTTGTAAATATCATTTAACACCATATTTTCCATCATCGTAGTCTTGCCCATACCAGTCTTTCCAATCACATACATGTGACGACGTCGATCATCTGTCTTAATACCAAATTTACGCAATTGATTGCGATAATTTGTCTGTGCAAAAACACAGATGTCTTCTTGTTTTTTTTCTTCAGCACCTTTTGCTCTCAAATGTATATTTGGCATAAATAGATATTTATTTGCTAAAATTATAACACAAAACCTTTGCTAAGCAAAGAGGACGAACAAAAATAATTTTAAATAAAAATAAAAAGCACTCTTAGACAAGAGTGCTTTTGTTGATTTGAAAACAAATTATTGTTTTACCAAAGTGAAAACTTGTCCACCTGAACTTGTTAATTCAAGTACAAGTTTGCCACCTTCCATACTATATTTGTAAACAAAAGGATTTGACATACCTTCGAAAGCTACTGTCATTTCTGAATCTGTCTTTGAAGTAATAGTACCTTTTGTTTCGATGATACCAAGTTTTGTTGTCAATTTATCGCCAGCAAAGATATATTTTGTACCTTTGTTCATTTCAGCATATTGACCTGTAGCTTCGGTAATAACCCAAGTACCATCAAGACCTTCTGATTTAGTACTTTCTACGGCTACATCACTACCTGTACCTGCAGGAGCAGTAGTTGAAGAACAACCAGCACCTACTAAAGCTAGCACACCAAAAGCGGCGGCTAAAGAAACTTTTTTATTCATAATATATATATTATGTTAATTAAATAAATTAATAAATTATTTTAAATAAATTTTGTCAGCAGTAAGTGTATACTCTTTTTTACTGTTATCTTTTACTGTATATTTTTCACCACTTACAGCAGTAACTTCTGCACTATAATATGGAAAAATTGTTTTACCACCAAACATTTCACCTTTACCAATATTAGCAATTACTTTTGCACCTACTACCAAAGCAGTAGCACTTGGAGCAACTGGTTTTACAAGTTTGTCTTCTGTGATACAACTAGCACTAAGACCTTTGTATCTTACATAAAAGCCAGCATCACAAGCAAAGTCTTCTACTTTACCTTCATACCAACCATAACCTAAATCTACCATTACAGCATCACCAACATTATAAGCTGGAGGTGTTACAGTTTCTGCTACAGTACTTTCACCTGATGTTTCTGGTTCATTTACCGCTTCACTATTAGTTTCTTGTTCAGAAACTACATTTGTAGCAGTATCAGATACTACAGCATCGTCAGTTGTAGCTGAACAACCAGCACCAACCAAAGCTAAAACTCCCAAAACACCCACAAAAGAAAACTTCTTATTCATATTTTTTCTTAAATTAATAAATAAATTAAAATTATTACTAAATAATATCATTTTAGTAGAATATGGTCAAAATTATTTTAACAACTTTTCCACAAGGTCTATTATATCATGTTTTTTAGCTGGAGGTAAAATGACTGACAAATTTTTTGCCAATTTTTCTTTTCTTTCTTTGTCTAACAAAAGTTGTCTAATAAGCTTAGCCAAATATAGACCATCAGCAGTTCTCTCATTTACCAAAATAGCAGCTCCATTATTTTCCAAAAACTCCACATTATCCACTTGATGACCTGATTTAGGAATAATTATAGCGACTTTGCCCAAAGCAGCAATTTCTGACAAAGTACCAAAACCACCACGCGATACCACAATATCAGCCGCAGCATAAGCATGTTTCATTTCTTTGGTAAAAAATTGATAAACATGATAATCCTCAAAATGTCTTTGTGCTCTTTCTACCAATTCTTGAGGTCTTTCTTTACCAGAAAGATGAATTATTTGGACAAGTCCTGACAAATCTTGCATAGCCTCCACAACCATCTGATTGACTTTTATAGATCCAGTTCCTCCACCAGTTGCGAAAACTACAGGCATGTTTTTCTTAAGTCCAAAAATTTCTTGAGCTTTTTCTTTTTTTCCTTTCAAAATATCTTTACGTACAGGATTACCCAGCCAAAAAACTTTTCTTTTGGAAAAATGTTTTAGATTTTTTTCAACTGAAGTTGTAATTACTCTGGCAAATGGAGACATGATACTATTTGACAAACCTATCAAAATATCTTGCTGATGAATCCACGTGGGTATACCCATAAGCCAAGCAGCAAAATGTACTGGTACCGAAACAAAACCACCAGCAGAAATACACATACTTGGTTTTTCTCTCCAAAGTATTTTGAAAGCTTGAAAAAATCCAACAAAGACTCTAAAAATATCTACAAAATTAAACAAAGAAAAATAACGTCTAAATTTTCCAGAAGATATGGCTAAAAATTTTATTTTTTCTTCTTCAATTAATTTTTTTTCTGGTCCTGTTTTAGTTCCAACCCAAATGAACTCTGAATCTGGATATTCATCTTGTATTATTTCTTTGACAGCCAAAAGTGGCGTCACCGGTCCCAAAGTATAACCACCTGAAAATAAGACTTTCATAATTTTAATAAAAACATTAAAACATTAAAACATTAAAACAAAATGCTAAATAATAAATAACAATTGTTTTTATGTTCTTGTGTTTTTATGCTTTTATGATTAACCGTGTTTACTCACACTCACAACTATTCCCATACTAGCCATACCAATAAGTAGAGCACTACCACCATGGCTAACAAAAGGTAAAGGAACACCCGTCAATGGTAAAATACCGACAATAGCACCAATATTCAAAAATGATTGAGCAAACAACCAAGACATTATACCAGATACTAGCAATTTACCAAATAAATCTTGGGTATTCAAAACAAGATAAAATCCCCTTTTCAAAATTAAAAATAATAAAATCAAAAAACCCAACATAGCCACAAAACCTAATTCTTCAGACATAATCGCAAAAATACTATCACCATGTACCTCTGGTAAATACTGAAACTTTTGACGAGAATGACCAAAACCAAGTCCAAAAAAACCTCCCGAACCAATAGCCAAAGAAGCTTGATTTATTTGGTAACCTTGACCTTGGGGATCCAATTCTGGATGAAGAAAAGTCGTAACTCTTTCGGCCCTATAAGGCGCTATTACTATCAAAAAAATAAAACCAAAAACGGCCACCAAAAGCAACATCAACATATGTGACATTTTTGCTTCAGCAAAATATAGAAGTGCCAAAATAATAAAAAATAAAATAGAGGTTGTACCAATATCTGGTTGCAGAGCTACCAAAGCTACAGGAATAAGACCAATACCCAAGGCCAAGAAAAAACCTTCTTTCAGATCAAAAATTTTGTTACCAAGTTTTGTCAATAAAGCAGACATAAATATTATCAAAGCCAATTTCATAGCTTCGGCAGGCTGAAAGGAGTAACCAAACATATTTATCCAACTTCTCGTACCAGTATTATTGGTAGAACCAATCCCAGGAATAAATACCAAAAAAAGTAAAATCAAACCAAGTATAAAAATTGGGCTAGCATATTTTTTCCAAATTTGATAATCAATTTTTGCAAATATTAAAAACAAAATAAGTCCAGGCAAAAAACCTAACTTAATTTGTCTTTTGACAAAAAAATACGGATCATCGAAATCATGTATACCCACAGCTACTCCAGCAGAACTTAGGATCATTAATCCAAACAAAACTAAAGCAAAAAAAAGTATAATAAAACTATAATCAGCTTTGGCAAAATTGATTTTTCTCATAATTTAGGCATTCAAAAAAACCAAAATAAAAGCCACAAAAATAATAAAAATTTGGCATAAGATTGAAACAAAATTCAGTACTTGTGCCATAAACTTATCTTTTTTGTATAGCAACCAACCCATAAAAAAATTGGCTGACAAAATAATTAGACCAACAAGAGGTACAAAAAACACTTTCCAACTTTCTCCAATCAAGTTAACTCCAAACAAAACATTGTAATGCAAAAATAATTCACTTGTATTTGGCAGTTGCGATTTGAGCCAAAACCAAGAAAATAAATTCAATAACAATGACAAACTAACCATCAACATGATAGGGATAGAGAAGAAGTAGAGTTTTAGAGGATAGAGACGGAGTTTCATACGTTTTCCTAAGTTACAAGAAACAAGATACAAACAAATTACAAAACTCAAAATCCAAATATCAAATCAAATCCAAATTATAAAATGACTAAAATTTATTTATTTGTCATTTGAATTTGTTTTGTTATTTGAGCTTTGAAATTTGTCATTATAAATATTGAATTTTAGTTCAAAACTATGATAAGTATACCTCACAATACATCTATTGACAAGTTTAAACCCATATAGTATACTGTCCCCGATCCACTTTCTATATCAATTTTTAAAATTTAGTAATAATAAACCCATTATGGCACATAAAAAAGCCGGTGGAACCACCAGGTTGGGACGAGACTCCAATCCACAATACCTAGGCGTTAAGGTCAGTGATGGCCAAACTGTCAAGACAGGTATGATCTTAGTCCGTCAACGTGGTAGTAAAATCCACCCAGGAAAAAATGTAAAAAAAGGTAAAGATGACACTTTGTTCACTCTATCAAACGGTAAAGTAAAATTTCAAACTAAAAAAAGAATGAATTTTACAGGTAAACTAAAAACTGCCAAATACCTAAATGTTGTTCCTGAAGAAGTAAAATAATATTTTAAAAAACGACCTTGTCAAATGGGCCGTTTTTTTATTATTTGGGAGTTTTGTGATACAATATAGCTATAAATTTCAAAGTCCAAATATCAAATTTCAAATTAAATCCAAATTATTAAATGACAAAATTTTTTATTTGTCATTTGAGTTTGATTTGAAATTTGGATTTAGGAATTTGTCATTAAAAATATAATATGTATTTATTTTTCATTACACTTACAAAAGCCGTCCTCCTCCAACTCACCGCTCTTTTCGGCATTTTCTTCATCATCGGTTTCTTCCAATCAATCATCCAACAAAAAACACTAGAAAATTATCAGCGCAGTCTGGGTTGGAAAGGAATTCTCTGGACCGCCTGGATGGGCACACCGATTCACGAGATGGGGCATTATTTTTTTGCCAAAGTATTTCATCATCGGGTAGATAGTGTCCGCATATTTGAACCAAACAAAGAATCCGGCAATCTAGGTCATGTCAGTCATTCTTACAATACCAAAAGTATTTATCAGAAGCTCGGCAACTTTTTTATCGGAGCTGGTCCTATGATCTTTGGGTCAATCGTCCTTGTTATTTTTCTATATTTCTTCGTACCAAATGCCAAAGAAATTTTCAATCCCCTTTTTGCTAGTTTCAATAATCCTCTAGAATTTCTAAAAGCAATTTATGAAAGTCTAAAAAACCTCTTTGCAATAGACAATATCAGCAAATGGAACTTCTGGCTATTCTTCTATTTATCTCTTGCTGTAGCTTCTCACATGGCGCCAAGCAAGCCGGATAGGCGTGGGATGTGGCGTGGATTCTTCTGGATTGTACTTCTCATGATAATTGCCAACATCATCACTCTACTACTCGGCGTAGACATCACTGTTTATATTTTGAATCTTAGTCAATTCCTTGGATTGTTTATCGCCATATTTGTCTATGGTCTTTTACTTTCGTTTTTACATTATTTAGTTTCCATTTTATTGTTGGTTTTGTTTAGGAAGAGGTAAAAATTTTACAAACAAAAATAGCTTATCCAAAGCTATTTTTTTAATTCGTGAAAAAAACCAAAGGGAATTTTATTTCCTTAAAAACAGATATTAACATATTTTTTGTTTTTTTATTCTTTCATTTGCTACTTCAATATATTTATTATCCTTTTCTATCCCCACCCATTTTCTACCCAAAGCTTTTGCTACTACAGCACTAGTACCGCTACCCATAAAAGGATCTAAAATAAGATCACCTTTTTTGGTCGACGTGAGAAAAACTTGTTGTATAAGCTTTAAAGGTTTTTGTGTGGGGTGTGATTTTATTCCGTTTTCATCTCTTAGCCTTTCGTTTCCTTTACACAGACCGAACACCCAATCGGTATCTTTCATTTGTTTTCCGTTGTTCATTTCTTTTAAAAGTTGATAGTTAAAAGTATAACCTTTGCAATTTTTATTTTTTACCGCCCAAATAAGTGTTTCGTGATTGTTGGTAAGACGACGGCAGTTTAAATTTGGTAAAGCACCTATTTTAACCCAAATAACGTCATTTAAAAACCAAAGTCCCAAATCTTGCATTATTTTACCTACTCTAAAAATATTATGATACATTCCAATAACCCATATTGTGCCAGTTGGCTTTAGTACTCTTTGACATTCTTTTAACCAGCTTTCGGTAAAGCTATCATAATCGTCATAATCTTTAAATTGATCCCATTCATTATCAACGGGGATAATTTCGGAACCGTCTGCTCTTTTTAATCTTTTACCTTTAGGAAGTTGCAGATAATAGGGCGGATCGGCAAATATCATGTCAAAGGTATTGTCTGGAAGTTCTTTTAAAATCTCAATACAATTACCCTGAATAATTTTATTTATATATTCCTCCATGTAAGTTACAAATTATAAATTATAAGATGTTCGACATCTCGATCATTTCTACCCTTTACATTATACAGATATGTTTTATCAAACTTCTTTATTTTTATATCTTTCTTTTTGTTGTATAGGTTATAAATAAATGGAGTGTTCTTTATTATTAAAATGAAATTAGCTTTTGTGCTATATAAACATTTTGCCAGTCTTTCTTGATCCTTTTTATCAAAAGAAGCTTTTTCATAATCGCTAAAATCGGTGTCATAAGGTGGATCCAAAAAAATAAAATCTTTTTTTGTATATTTATAGCCATTAAATATTTTTTCAAAATCGACATTTTTTATTGTTGTGTTTTTAAATATTTTTTTAACGTTATCACTTAAAATATACTCAACTTTTTTTCTAAAATCTTTTTTGTTATAAGCAATTCCTCCATAAGGGATATTAAAATGTCCGTCATTATTAAAACGAAACATGGAAGCATAACAAAATTCTCTTATAAAATAATAGTTTGCTATTTTTTTTGCTTTACTTGTTTTAAATCTGTTGCCGTTAAAATTCATCACATCCCTAAAGTGCATATAGAAACCACTCCTAAAAGCTGTTTCTATATTTTTATGCAAATCGCCCTCGAGCAATTTTCCACGCTGTTGCTCAATAATTTTGGTGCGTCTTAATTTAGATACAATATTGGTAATAATTTGTTCCAAAAGATTTTTTTCGTCTAAACAAAAATTTTTATGGAACAATCCATTAAATCTTTCCTCGTCTTTTTTAAGTTCACTATTGATAATCTTTTTTAGTTCGGACAGTCCTATTTTGTCATTTTTATATTCGTTATATAATTTATCCAATTTTTTTTCAAAAACCTTTAAATATCTAGGTATTTTTTCCCAATTATCGACATAGTCCAATAATACTTTTTTAAATTCGTTTTTATTTTCTTCGTCTTTAATGAATTTATAAAAATCTGTCAGTTCTTCGCAGATGTCATTTATTATTGCTTTTTTAGGTTGTAACTGAAAAAAAACAGCCCCTCCACCAAAAAAAGGTTCTATATATCTATCGTGGACAGGAATCATGTCTTTTATGTATTCAAATTCTTTTGATTTTCCGCCAGGCCATTTTATAAGTGTTTGCATAATACTCTTAATCTAAATACGTTTTTTTAATAGATTCCAAAGCTTTTTTAATTAAGCCTGCATTTTCTTTGTATGTTTCTAAAACAATAGCATAGCCATTTTTTGATTTACAAACAAAATTCCAAAAATCTTTACCAATAAGAAGTTCGTCTTTTGAAAAAAATTGCAAAACTCGTCCTTGTTTCCATTCTTTATCTTCGCCAAACCTATTATATGCAGTAGCAAAATGACATTTTATTGTAGCATTTTTATTTCTCAATGAATTAGCTAATATTGCATATTGTTCAAAAATAGCTTCCTTTTCTGATCTTGCCTTCTTATTATCTAAATCACCACCAATTTTTAATTCTATCAAATGATGTGAATTAGTTTCTCTATCTATCAAGTAATAATCACTTACGTGTCTTTTAGTAATAACCTTTGAGCCTGGTTTAATTTTTCTTATTTCTTCATAATGAGACAACTCTGGCACCAAAGGATTTTTTGTGTTTTTATAACCCTCTAATAATTCAGCTATTTTTGATGTTTGTTTTGGATATAATTCGCCCTCAACACTTTTATTTACTTCATAAAAAAGTTTAGCAATATTTATAGCCATATCCTCAAGCATATTTCCTAGAGAACTATCGAGAGAACGGACTAAAGCCGAGTAATATTGTATGTCAGATCCGAGGGCTGATATAAATACATTATGAATTTTCATGTTTATTGTTCCATTTGGATTATCAACTTCGCCCTCATGTCTGGCTCTAAAACCAGTAGCATATGCCTCAACAGAAGCTCTAACTATCGATTTTATTGCATCATTTTTATTTATTCTTAAACTAGTCATATTTTAATTTAATTAAATTTATTTTTACTTACCAAATAAATATAAACATATAAATTATCTATTACTTTTAGATGTTTATATAATACCAGAAAAATAGAAAATTGACAAAATAATCTCTAAAAAAGTAAAATCAAAATAAAATTCACGCTAAAACAGCAATATCACGTGAATTTATTAGAGAAATTAGCAAAATTCACGCCAAAATCGTTATAAAAACAAAAAATCACCTTTTTCCGATGATTTTTTGAAATTATGTATTTTATTTCAAAGATTTCTTATTGTTTTCCATCTGGAGCAGTCATCTTCAACTGTACGATTTTTTCGTACACTTCACTACCTTCTTTTTTCAGTTTACTTTTTAAATCACTCCAATATCGTCTTGGGATACTAGTATCAGTTAAAATTTCGATAACATCAATAATGGAAAAATACCATATTTCTTTTTTTTCGTCGTAAATACGACGTACTTTGAAATTTTCAAAAATAGCCAAAGAAGTTTTATTTTTCATATTTTTAAAATATAAATAATGATATATATAATATAACAAAATTTAGTAATTTTATAAAAAACAAAAAATCACCTTTTAAGATGATTTTTGCTAAAAAATTTTCAAATAGTCACAATTTGTGACCACTTCACCTAATCCGCATTAGACAATCCCTCAAATACTTCAGTAGCATAGACCACCTCAGCAAAATCCACCATAGTCGCATAATCTTTGACCGCAAACCAACCCTTGAGACCATCTTTCTTTTCAATCTGACACCATTTTTTGTTGTCACAAGCAATGATTCTTACTATCTCACCTTTTTGAAGTGTTGTGATTATAGTACTGTCATCTTGTGGTGATCTCTTGAGAGCTAAAGCTTGCAAAAGTGTTACTTCTGTATCTCTCACATAAAAATATTTTGGAATATTTACCAATGTATTATTTGTAGAAAGACTATAATCATCAGCAAAAAACCAAGTATCCAAAATACTTGCACGAGTTTGGGTTGTCAATTTTCCTTTGCCATCAAAAAGCATGTTTTCATAAAGACCTTGAATAGTTCCTAATGACTTCAAATTTTGTCCGTCATATTGATAAAAAGTTGTTGTATAATCACTACTGTCACCCTCATCAGTTACTGCAATTTCTTTTTGATTATCACTTTTATCAATATCCACAATACCAAAATGTCCTGAAGGGACGTGTCCAGGTGTAGTAGTAACTATATTATCAACATGCAATATTGCAACGTAACTATAATCTATTTGTTTGAATTCAATACTAATGTACTCTTTTTTGCCATCACCATCTAGATCTTCTTCTAATTTACGATATTGATTGAATTCCAATGGTTTATTTTCTAAATAATCACTATATGAAGATAAATCTGGCTCGAATTGTTCTTGATTATCAACAGGAACATAAGGTGATCCTTCAAATAAAACAGTATCTTGATTTTGTTCATCTACTACAGCTACTGTCTTATCTTGTTCTTCTCCCAAATTCAAAATATCTTTTGAAAACAAAAATTTGTTCATTAACAAAAAAACAATTACCAAAAAAATGATACCACTTCCCAAATATATATAAATTTTTTTATTGTCAGACATACAAATGATTAGAATAAGTTACATTGACTTTATACTACTCTAGTTTAGTTATTTAAGCAATGAAACAAAAAATCACCTTTTTGAGATGATTTTTTGAAAAAAATTTTCAACCGGTTACATTTTGTGACCACTTCACTTACATCCTGTTTCAAACGCTCTGACAATTTTTATTTTGATTATTAACTTATAATCCCTGGATTCTCTCTATACTGTTTCATCAAATCTTCATTTTCAAACATAACAGAATCTAAATAAGAACCTTTACCCATCATACCCAAAGGATTGTAATCATCATGAATAAGTACCAAAATTAATTTACCATTTTTTTCTTTATATTCAAAAATAAAATTAACTTCTTTTCTCTTAGCAACCTCAGCCATTTCAAAACCTTCAACCATTTCATATGGTAAAGATTGTTCTAGACCTCCCACAATCCAATAATAATCCATCAAAACTTTTACGATAACTCTAGCCGATATTTTTGAATAAATAATTCTTTGCAAAGGACTAAACAATTTCACATCAATATCCAAAAAATCATAAATTTTCATGAAATTTTCACTCTTTGGTTGATCTTTTAATTTTTCAAAAAGACTAGGTATAACTACTAAATATTCTAAATGATTATTTACTGTTTCCTCAAAGTCTGGATTTGCTACAAATTTTTTGTCTGCAAAATTTTTTACAACAAACTCCAAGTCTAGTTTGGCTCTGTCAACATACTGTTCTTTTGTAAATGTTATCTGTTTCATTTTATTTATTTTAAAAATTAATTATTTCTTCTTAATTTTCACTACAAAAAATCCTTCAACATACTTGTCCGGCAAAATACGACAACAATTATTTATAGTCTTATCAAACTTCACATTTTTCCATTCAGCTAGATTTTTACTTTTTTCCAAGCCATTTATTTCTATTTTTTCTATTTCCATTTCTGCTCCAAATTTTTCTTGCAACCAAATTATTTGACTTTCATTTTCCTCTGGCGCAAAAGTACAAGTAGAATAAACAAGTGTGCCACCAGTTTTCAAACAAGTCCAAGCCGAAAACAACAATTTCTTTTGCAAAAAAGCATGATCCTTGATATTCTTCTCATTCCAATAACTATAACTACGCCTATCAGCCAAATCAATTCGGGCTTCAGCACTACATGGCGCATCAAGCAAGACTTTGTCAAAATAATTACTATATTTTTCAAAAATTTTGATTCCATCTTCGTTTACTAGTTCAAAATTCCAGTCAGCTTTTTCTTCGTCTATTACACCAAGCAAATTCATATTGTGAGCCAATTTTTCAAAACGAATTTTGTCTATTTCATTGGCTATTATTTCACCAGTTTTTTTCATTATCATCGCTATTTGGCTTGTCTTACTTCCTGGCGCTGAAGTCAAATCCAAGACCTTGTCCCCCACTTTTGGATCCAAGACGACTACTGGCACCATACTGGCGAGACTTTGCAAATATATTTTGCCATTTAGAAACAAATCTGTTTTCATCAGTTCAGACTGACTTTTGTTTTCCAAAATAAACGCATCAGCGAACCAAGTCACTCTTTTGACTTTGAAACCTTTTTGTTGCAAGATTTGCAGTACTTCTGCTCTATCGTTTTTGAGAGTGTTGACACGAAAAGTCGTTGGACGTGCTTTGAAAGTCGCCAAAACTTTTTGGGTATTACTTTTCCCAAAAATAAGATCAAGACGTTCCAATAATTTTTCTGGTAAATTTATTTTAGACATAATTTTTATAAATGAAAAATACTCTTATGAGAGTATTTTTTCTTGCGGAGAGTGAGAGATTCGAACTCTCGATACCCTTTCGGATATGCCACCTTTCCAAGGTGGTGCACTCGACCACTATGCGAACTCTCCATTATTTAGTCAAAAGTCCTTAAAGTCTTTAATGTCTAAAGTCTCTAAAAAACAATAACGCTACCAGTTTAAACGTTTTTAACTAAAAAGTCAAAGGCCACTCACGACTTTTGACTTTAATAATTAATAATTCTAATCTGTAAGTCAAATCACCAAGTCACATCCGAAAATCTGGATTATCCGGATATCTGGATTTTTTATTTTCTAAAATCCTTTATCAAATCTATCGCGCTATCCACATTATCTACTATCTGATAAAGCTCATCATCCTCGTCCCCTGTTGTCTCAAACTTATGTACAAATATTTTTTTGATAAAAGCATGAAGTGGTCCCCAAAATTCATGACCAAAAAGAATAACTGGAATACGTTCCATCTTTTTTGTTTGCATAAGAGTCAAAACTTCGAAAAGCTGATGCAAAGTACCAAAACCGCCAGGAAAAAAGACAAATGCTTTGGATGGTGCGGTGATAATCAGCTTGCGAGTAAAAGGAAAATCAAAGCTAATAGCCTTCTTCACATAAGCATTATAATTTTCTCTATTACCATGTTTCATATTGATACCAATAGAATCACCACCCATTTCAAAAGCACCTTTGTTGGCAGCTTCCATAATTCCAGTACCACCACCAGTCACAGTAGCAAATTTGTTTTCAGCCAAAGCTCGTCCAAGTTGGTAAGCTGATTCATAATATGGTGAATTTTTGCTCATAGATCTTGTACCTAAGACCGTTACAGTTTCGACCATACCAGTCAAAAATTCAAACCCTTCTACCAACTCAGCCATAATTTTGAAAATTTTCCAATCAGTACCACCTGATTCACATTGAAAATTAGTAGGGTCAAGTTCACATATATCTTGTACGTCTTTGACATCTGTGACATCTTTGATAAATTCATAAGCCTCTTCAGCTGTCTCTACGACATGCCAATAATTAATATCTGCTTCAGTAATAGAGCCGACTTTGACTGAATTATTTTTCAAAAAATCCAAAATAGGTTGCCAAAATTCTTTACCAACTAAAATAATTGGTGAATGTTTCATATAACCAAGCTCCATCAAATCTACTACTTCAAAAAATTCATCCATCGTACCAAAACCACCAGGAAACAGGACAAAAGCATTGGAAGGTGAAATAAGCATCACCTTGCGAGTAAAGAAATAATAAAAAGCCGTCGAACTCTTTACATAAGGATTGATACGTTGTTCAAAAGGAAGTTGAATATTTATACCAACAGAATCTCCACCTGCTTCAAAAGCTCCTTTGTTGGCAGCTTCCATAACGCCTGGTCCACCACCTGTCAAAGTGGTAAATCCCCCTTTGGCCAGCAAAGCACCAAGTTTTTCAGCGGTCTTATAATATTTGTTTTCCGGTTTCAAACGAGCAGAACCCAAAATAGTTACTTCATTTTTCAATGATGACAAAAATTGATAACCTTCGACAAACTCAGACATGATACGAAAAATACGCCAAGACTCACGAAAATCTCCACTTTCATTCAAAGAATAACTAAAATCTTTTTTGGCGTTTTTCTGTATTTTTTCTATTGTTTCTTTTTTCATAGGGGGTTTATTAATCCTGAGGAATTTCGACACGAAGTAAGTCGAAATGACGTGAGGATCTGTAGAATCTAAAAGACATTGTTTTATTATTGATTATTTTTGAATATATATTTCTCAAAAAAAGTCTTAGTAGCAGGCCAAAGATTTATTTCTTCCATTTCTTTTCTAGTAAAAAATCTAGCATCTTTCAATTCTTCTTTATCAAATTTGAAATTATGATTTTCTACTTCACACAAATACCAAATTGTCTTTTGATCTTTTATATCACTTTCAATTTCATCTGTTATTTTTTCTACCTTAAGCAAATCTATAGCGAGTTCTTCTTTAATTTCTCTTTTCAAAGCATCCACTTCACTTTCTCCATCTTCTACATGACCTCCTGGTGGATAATAATAGCCAGTATATTTTCCAAAATCTGTGTTTGAACTCACAAGCAAATATGATTCTGGACTCTCTTTCTTTACAATAATTCCAACCACGACTTTAGACATAAAAAATCTTTAAAGTAAAAAAATAGTCACATCCGTAAATCTGGATTATTAGGATATCTGGATGATTTAAATATTCTCCACCAAACTCGCAAAATTTAATAATTTTTCTTCACCAAGTCTTGGTGCGATGATTTGCATACCAACTGGTAGATTTTTGCTATCTTTGCCAATAGGAATGGAAATACCAGGTAAGCCAGCTACAGATGTTGGTCCGACAAAAACATCTGCCAAATACATGGCCAGGATATCATCTTTTTTCTCACCAATCCCAAAAGCAGTAAATGGTGAAGTCGGTGTAATAAGTAAATCCACTTGAGCAAAAGCTTGATTGAAATCTTCAATAATAAGCGTGCGGACTTTTTGTGCTTTGGAGTAATAAGCATCATAATAACCAGATGACAAACTATAAGTTCCGACCATGATACGACGCTTCACTTCTTCTGGAAAACCTTCTCCACGTGATTTTGCATAAATATTGTACAAATCTTTTGCTTCTTCTGATCTTACACCATAACGCACACCATCAATACGACCAAGATTAGAACTGTCTTCACTAGGCACAATAATATAATAAACAGGAATACCATATTTAGTATATGGCAAAGAAACTTCTTTGAACTCTACTTCCAACTCTGTGTGAGCTTTTATTTTTTCAATTTTTTCTTCAACAATTTTTCTAGTTTCTTCATTCATACCATCAATGTTGAAATACTCTTGTGGTAAACCAATAACAAATTTTTCTTTTTTATTTAAATTTTGTGTATAAACAGGCACTTCATCTAACACAGTCGTAGCATCTTTGGCATCTGGTCCAGCTATGACTTCCATCAATATGGCTATGTCTTCTACAGTCTTAGTCATAGGCCCTACAGTATCCAAAGAACTCGCCATCGGCATAATACCATAGCGAGAATTACGACCATAACTAGGACGAAGTCCCACAATTCCACAAAAACTAGCTGGCTGACGAATAGAACCGCCAGTATCTTCAGCAATAGAAAAAATACACTGATGATCAGCTACCGCAGCGGCAGAGCCACCAGAAGAGCCACCAGCAACTTTGGTCAGATCATGTGGATTGGCGACTG
>JAQUAW010000050.1 GCA_028687045.1 Patescibacteria group bacterium | reverse complement strand
CACTGGGCATACTAGATGATACAATAATAGTGATACATTGTGTGATTTCTTGATATGTTCCGTCATGCATATAGTTTACCATAGTGCCCCCACGATGCAAGCATCGGAGAATTCTATTCCATTAAAAAACATGAAAGTTGATTTCGAATTGAATAGTGTAATCGTAGCCAAAACAGACGACAATGTCTCGGGATTTCTATGCTATACTTCCTACTGCGGAAAAATGTTGTTGATGTGGATGGGAGTGAAAAAAGAAGATCAAAGAAAAAGTATAGGACAACAATTGTTGCAATGGTTGGAAACTGAAAGTAAAAAATTGGGTTGTCAATCAATCGAAGTCGAAACTTTGCCAGATGAAGATAATTACGAGCCTTACAAAAAAACCCGTTCCTTTTATTACAAAAACGGATTTGAAAGAATACTTTACAAAAAAGCTAGAGCAGAAGGTTGGGACGACCAGATTGTGCTGGAGAAAAAGATTTGAAGCTAAAAATAAAATTATTTCAAAAAGTTCGTGTAATAAATGTTAAGAATAATATTGACATTGAACTAGAAAAAATATTATTTCATAATTATAAAAAAGTAATATGACAGACATGTACAAAGGAACAATAGTTGAAGAAAGTTTGATTGATAATAGTGTTATTAATGATTTTGAAATTATTGATTCTAAAATTTCAAATGATGAAAATCCAGCAGATAGATGGCACTTATATACTGTTTCTATCACACACGAAGATATTGAACGTTTGTCCGATAATATTAAGCCTAAATGGTATATGCATTTTTGGAAAGATAAAAAAGTAATTGTTATTTTTAATAACAAAAAATTTGAATTCAATTATGATGACAAAGAATCATGGGCACCAGCGGTTGAATACGGAATTGAAATGGGCATACCAAAAGAACAACTAGATTTTTTGATTGATTAAAATTGTTTTAATAAGTTCGTGTAACAAATATTAATTAAACAAGCCATTGAATTTGGCTTATTTTTGTAATATAATATTGAAGAATAAATAATAAACCAATATGAACATATACCTAGACGAATCATACAATTTGCAAAAATCAAAAGGTAAAATGTTTATCAGCATTAATGGTTTTGCTGTTCTTGACGATAAAACACTGCGTAAACGCTGGAAAATTGTAAGAAAAGAATATGCAAAATCCAAACGACGTATCCATGCCACTGATTCACATTTTGAAAAATTGAGAAAAAAAAGTATAAAATTATTGGGCAGACATGATGTAAACATTCTTTCAATTTTTCAACTAACTCAAGAATTACCTTTTGATTACTTTGATAATGATAAAATGAGATTTGACTCCGTGTATGCAAATTTACTAAAAAAACTTTTTATAGAAATGTCTTTAGGTGAATATAAAAACGTCAAAATAATTATTGATGCCAGAAAACATAAAGGCGGTCAATTGTTTGAAAAAAAATTTAAAAAAGAAATTGATAATTTTTTAAAAAATAAATTTTCTAATACAAACTGTATCTACAAACCAGTACCATCGTACTTAGATGTTTTGGTAGAACTTGCTGACTTTGTTTCCAATACTTTTTACAAAGAATACCAAACAGATTCAAATCATATTTTTGAAGAAATTGGCTTTAGATTGATACAAATCAAAAATCCGCTATAAAGCGGACTGATATAAAAGAGCCTTTTGGGAATGTCTTTGCTTCAATGGGATGTTCCTAATATAGAGAACGCCCTCCACAAAGCTTTACCCTCAGGACTTATCTTCTAAAAACATTATACCATACGTCGGGTCTTTGTCAATATTTGTAAATAATGTTTGAAAAATCTAATAACCTAAAAAAACAACTTCACCACACTATAAATCGTACCAATCAACAAAATCAAGAAAAGCGGAATCATAGTCAAAAGGATATGATGAAGCTGATACTTACCATTTTTCAAATGCCCTAGAGTCTTGGCTCGCCAGTAGATAAGCAAAGCGAGCAACATCTGACTACTGACTACCACACCACCAACTACATCAATCACCGCGATAAATTGTCTGATACCAAGCGCAAACAAGACAAGTGGCACAACAATCGTGATTAAAAATGATTTTACTTTTGACAATTTATAATCCCACATCAGAGAATCTTTGAGAGCAAGACCTGTCATCAGAAACCCCGTACCCATAGCTAAGACAGCAAACAGATTACCAAATAGATATATCGCAGGACCGACTTTTTGACCCAAAGCGATAGTAGCAAGCTCCGAAGTATTGGCCCCAGTCACACCAAGCACACCGACTACAAACAAAATGTAAGCCGTAATCACAATCATACTAGCGATGACAATAGATTTTTTCAAATCTTTGCTTTTGTTTTTCAGTAAACTATGAGCTTCGGGAATAGAAGTCACACTAGAATAGGCAAAAAGTATTACACCAAAAGGAAAGAAAACATTTTTCAAATCTGTATAAACATAATTTTGAAAATCTACATGCGGAGCACTAATCCAAATTATTATTAAAATAATAAACAAAATAGAAATACTCAAAACAAAGTCAATAATTTTTACCAATCTGATACCAATAAACAAAAACAAAGAAACTAAAGCCACAAATATCATTGACCACAAAAACTTGGTACCTCCAAACAAGGCTGAAAGAGCTTCTCCTTCACCAATCAAATAAATAACCAAAACACCAAAAGACATGAGATAAAATAATAATGTCATCAAATATTCGCCTGGCTTACCCAAATATTTTTTGGCAAGACCTACCAATTGCATATTTTCACCAGTTTCATCAGCGACCTTACCTAGCATCAGATTTAGACCCATGATCAAAACACCCAACAAAACCAAATAAATAAGGCCCACAAACAAACCAGATTTAGCGATAGCATAAGGCAAACTAAAAATACCAGCACCTATGGTAGAAGTGACAATCAAAGCAATAGCCTGAAAAAGAGTAATTTCTTTTTTGAAGATACCATTGTGCTGAATAATCTTTTTTTCTTCTTTTCGCTCTCTATTGAAAAATAAAAACATACAAAATTTATATAAAATTTTAAATTTCTAATAATGGATACGAAATACGAAAATTACGAAAATACGAAACGAACTGTCTTTTTTTCGTACTTTCGTAATTTTCGTATTTCGTATCCTATCTCGTATCCTATTTTTTCTTCATCAAATCTTTCACATACTCCACATAACTATTATCTCCATGCTTCTCTGCCATCCAATACCACCACTCTACTCCCCAAAGATAAGCGCGACTGACACCGATTTTTTCAACAAAATCTGTATGTTTTTCTAATCTTTTCAAATTCATAGTTTTATATTGTGCCTCTAACGGTGTTTTGTGAGGGCCTTCACCTGTAAACCAAGGCTCTGCTTGTAACTCTGAGACATACATTCTCTCTAGATGTATACCCATCAGTTTTGCCTTGTAACGATAAAAAGACGCTGGTAACCAATCATAGCTCCAAACAAGACCATTTGGTGTACGTACTATGCGATAAATAGTAGTCCCAAACAAATCACCAAGTTTGCCTGCTTTTTTCCAAAAGCTAAGTTCACCACTGTCTGTAATGATTGTCCAATGTGGTTGATCCAAATAGTTTACCAGCTTTACTTCGTCATCAACTAAATTTGCATGAAAATTGGCGCATTCCCCAAAATGAAAAGCTATAAAAGGTTCGTTTTCTACTTGCCAATATTCAAGAGCTGGATTGTCTTTGTATCTTTTTACAGTCGTCTCAATATAATTATTTAGACTTTCTGAAAACTCTTTATCCCCCAGCTTACTAGCCCAATCTGGAACATAACATTCTGGCCAGCGTGGAGCTTTTTGACCAATTACCAAAGTCACTTTTGCCCCAGCTTTGTTGGCTTCATCCATCATAAAATCTACTTTGCTAAAATCAAAATTATTATTGTCTTTTTCTACATAATTCCAAGCAGCAGCAATTCTAATATATTTTGGTTTAAGTTCTGCCAACATTTTTTTGTAAGTTTCTTTCCATTCTAAACCAAGAAAAGTAGCATGCTCTTCACTAAAAGATATACCATAGTCAACTGGATATTTTTTGATACTAGACAACCATAAGAAAGCGTAAACAATAATAATTGCCAAGATGATAAACATAAATAAAAATTTTACAAATTTCATAAATAACTTATAAATTATTTTTAACAATGATCAAACAAGAACACAGATCTAACGAATTAAACGAATAAAAACTGATTTGATTCGTATATTTTGTAAGTATTAATTAAAAATCCGTTCAAATCAGTTTAATCCGTTCAATCCGTGTTCCTATTCAAACTCAAAATACAAAAAACGCTGTACCCAAAACTACCAAACAAATAGCAATAAACTCAACAGCCAATTCTTTTTTGGTAAAATATTCATTGAATCTATTTGGGGCAAATTTGGTAAAAAACAAAATAAGCACAAACATAAGTACATATTGCACTCCGATCATCGCATTGACTACAGTCACACTACCAAGAGCAATAGCATATTGAATACAAATGACACCGATGATAGCCAAGACTTTGTCTAGAATTATCAAAAAGGCAGTATTATTTTTGCTTACCTCTTTATCCTTATTTTTTGCTTTTTTGAAACTTTGGTAAACTGTTGGTGAAAACAAAGTCAAAATTCCTACTAAGCCAACAAAAGCTTTAGTCCAAACAAGCGTTGACCAAAAAGGATAAATATCATAGAGATATTTAGCCAAGACATGTGAAATAGCAAAAAATAAACCAGACACAATTGCCCACAAAAATCCAATACTAAAACTTTGTCTTTTTTTGGTCTTTTGCAAAGACAAAAGCAAAGCAGCAAAAACTAAAATTATCACTCCAGCTTGACTAAACTGAGTTAGGTTTTCTCCCAAAAAAAAGCTAGAAAAAAAATAAACAAAAATAGTTACAAAAGCGCCATTGAATGGTGAAATATGACTAGTTTCATCTTTTTCCAAAGCCAAAAACAAAGTCCAAAGACCAAAACCAAAAGCCAGACCAGAAATGATAGCAAAAAGCCAATCTACACCTTGAAAAAGCCCCCAACCAACAAAAGGCAAAGCAAGCAAAGCGGCACTAATGTAAATAGGGGAATAAAA
>JAQUAW010000018.1 GCA_028687045.1 Patescibacteria group bacterium | reverse complement strand
CATGACGTTCCATCACAAAACCAAAAAAGTCCAAAGATAAATAAGCAGATGATTCACCTAAATTTTCATTCAAAAATTGAAAAAACTCATGCATCACATCATACTTCTCTTTTTCACCATTGGTATAAACAAGCAAACTCATCGGACCGTCTGTCGGAAAACGCACATAATCAAAATTTATTTCATCAAACCCAAAAGCAATGACTTCTTTGGCAATCTCCAAATCATAATCCCAAACATCTTTATTATTAGGGTCTACCCAAGCCAAACCTTTGTTATCACGCCATAATCCCCCGTTTTTACTCTTGAGTGCCCAAGCTATTTTTTTCTCTGCCAAAATTGGATCTTGAAAAACAGTTTGTCTAGCAATCACATAAATATCATGCTCATGTAATTTTTTTATCAATTCTTTTACATCACCTAATCTATTACTTTCTAAAGCAAATTCATTTACCAATTCTAAGTTACTATCATACAAAACTTTGCCACTATAATCTTTGACATCTATTACTACAGCATTAAGTTCGGTACTATCTATAAGAGAAATAATATTATCCATTGTTTTGGGACTACCGGCAGAATAAGCTGTCAGATAAAGACCTTTGACAGTCATCTTTTCTGGTTTTTGTCCTATTACAAATTTTGGACGTATATCTATAATATTTTTTTGCAAAATAAAAATATTGTTGTCTTCTGCAAAAACCAAACTATCTTGCAACCAATTTGTCTTTTGCCAATTTATAAAAATAAAAAAAGTAGCAAATAAAAAAATACCAACAGCAATTATTAAATATAAAAAAGGATGTTTTTGATTCATAAAAATACGATATTATTTCTCCCCCTACTAGGGGGAGCCAGAGGGGGTCCATCTTTGGGCTAAACGTTTTATTTTGCTAAAGACCTCCCCTAACCCCTCCTAATAGGAGGGGGATTTAAAATCCACATTCATAGTATCAATCTCTTTTGGCAAACGTAGAAATAATACAACAATTAAGGCTAAAACAAAAGTAATATAAAAAGGGAAACTTACATCAAATTTTACCATAATAGCAGCTAAAAACAAAAGTGGAATATCTAAAATACTTTTGAGTAAACTTACCAAAGACAAAGTAGTAGAACGATTGAAAGAAAAACTAGCTTTGTTGTATATTTCTGAGAAAAATGGCGCTCTAACAATCTCCAACAAAATATATGATTGATACAAAAACAATAATAAAATTGCAAATTTAGTGCTGGAAAAATTCATGAGAACAATAAACACCAAAGTAACAAGAAAAAATAACAAATTTATAAAATTAATCACTTTAGTTGTGCTAAATCTAGAAGTAAAGTAATGTACTTTTTGTAAAAATATAAAAGTGGCAATCTGTAACAAAGAAATAGAAATACCTATGGTCATCACAGTCACTCCTAAATCCACAAAAAACTTCTGATAAATTCTCCAAGCAATAAAACTGCCAATAAATAACAAAGTTTTATTCAAAATAGTTTTTCTCAACAATTTATTATGAACTACCACACCCCAAGCGTCTTTCATTATTCCTTTTTCACTTTTTTCTATATCCATAAAATGATTGGCTTCTGTCAACTTCATGGTCAAAAACATAGCAATAGTGACAGTGAGCAAATCAATAGCAATCAATAATTGAAATTGCCATTCCAACAAATCTTGAACTATAAAAGCCCCTAATATTGGCACAAATATTTTAGCTAATCTCTGACCTGAGTGAAATTTACCAAAGCTTGATACAGAACCTTCTGTTTGACCAAGCTCTAATCTCGAATCATAGAGCAGAGCTTCCACAGTACCACTAAAACAAGCAATATAAACTGCAAAAAATGAAGTACCTATAGCAAACATCAAAAAACTATGAGCAAACAAAAAAACTAACCAGCTTAATAATAATACTACTATTCCAACTAACAAGGTCTTCTTCCTGCCCCACCTATCAGCCATATAACTTGAAGGCAATTCAAAAAGCAAAGTGACAATAGAATAAATAATTGCCAAATAAAAAATCTGTGACAAAGTAAGACCACGATGCAAATAAAAAAGTGTCACCACTACATTGACAGCACCAACACCAGCAAAAACTCTAATCCAAAAAATTATTTTTTCATTTTTTTGTAATTTTTGTTTTCTTGTCTCTATCATAATTCTACCACCACTTCTCCTTGTCGCAGAATTTCAATTCTTTCATCAACTACTTTGATAACAGTTGAAGGACTTCTTGTTGGCAAAGTACCAGCATCAATAATAATGTCTGGCTTAATTTCTTCACTTTCAAACATCTGCAAAACAGATTGAATATCATAAGGACTTTCTATACTAGAAATATTAGCAGAAGTAGAAACCAAAGGACTATTTAATTTTTTGGAAATTTCAGCAGCCAAAGGATGCTCTGTCACACGAAAAGCCATAGTACCATCTTCATTGACAACGCCTGCTGGAAAATCATTTTTGTTTTTAACTTTCACCACCACAGTCAAAGCGCCAGGCCAATATTTATCAGCAATATTTTGCAAAGTTGGTGTCCAAGAAATAAAAGGTATTATCATTGATACTTCTGGTACGACTACCAAAACAGATTTATGCGATTGTCTTTTTTTGATAGCAAAAATTTTATCTACAGCTTCCTTGTTGCTAGCATCACAACCAAGCCCATAACAAGTTTCTGTTGGGTAAATTATTGTAGCACCATTTTTTAACTCAGCAATTATTTCTTCAAGGTTTAGATTTTCTTGTTTAATTATTTGCATATATTTTTTAGCCTTTCTGGCATTTCAGGCCTTTCAAGCCTTTTCTTATATTCTAGCTAAAATAAGCCAAATATGCAAGTCTAAAAGCTATAAACACACCCAGACTTGATTTTATTACAAAATATTGCTATACTAAGCCACGACTTATCCTGTATATAGTCAAAATAGTAATTATTCATTTTAATATAAATTTTATGGGTCTTCCTTCAAAAAAGAGAACACCGAGATCACGTGATGAACGTCGTTCACACCACGCATTGAAAGAAACAGCAAGTAAAAAATGTGAAAAATGTGCTGCTCCAGTATTAGCACATCGTGCCTGTGCCAAATGTGGTACTTACAAAGGTAGACAAATCATTGACGTAGAAAAAAGATTAAAACGTTCTGTCAAAAGTAAAAAAACAGCTTAACATTATTAGTCTCTTAAATCAAAACTATGTCCAAACGCCATTTAGCTAGAGCCATTATTATGCAAGTTTTGTACCAATGGGATTTCCGTGGAAACCCTACTAGTGCTATACCTGCTATTATCGACCAAAACATGGCTGAATTTGGTATGGGATTAGAAGAAAGTAAAGATTTTATTGAAGAGACTATAAATGATATAATTGAAAAACAACCAGATATAGATGGACTAATAGAAAAGTTTGCTCCACATTGGCCACTTGATCAAATGAATTTAGTGGACAAAAACATTTTACGTCTAGGTGTTTATGAATTAGAATATAATAATAAAGAAATACCACCAAAAGTAGCCATCAATGAAGCTATTGAACTAGCCAAGACTTATGGTGGCGAAAATTCTGGTAAATTTATCAATGGTATCTTAGGTGCCATGTACAAAGATATCTAAAAAATTTTATGCCTATAGCTGAATATATTGAAAAAAATTTTCAAAACATAGAAAATACTATAGGTATTGTTTTTGATAACAAAAATATTTTGGTACAAGCTCTTGTTCACCGCTCTTTCCTAAATGAAAATCGTGATTTTGCTTTGGCACACAACGAAAGATTAGAATTTTTGGGAGATGCTGTTTTGGAATTATCAGTAACCCAATATTTATTCAATAATTACTTGAATCCAGAAGGTGAACTTACCAACTGGCGAGCTGCTTTGGTCAATGGTACCATGTGTGCTCGTGTAGCTCGTGATATTGAATTAGAAGATTACTTATTTTTAAGTAAAGGAGAATCAAAGGATAATAATATCAAAGCCCGTGATTACATTTTAGCCAATGCTCTTGAAGCACTAATCGGTGCTATTTACTTTGATAGAGGCTGGGATATGGCTAATCAATTTATTACTCGCTTTGTTATAACCAAATTACCAGAAGTTTTAGAACTTGGTCTTTGGATGGACAGTAAATCTCGTTTTCAAGAAGCTGCCCAAGAAATTGTCGGCATCACACCTACTTATAGAGTTGTCAGTGAAGAAGGTCCTGATCATGAAAAAGAATTCACTATTGCTGTTTATTTGGACAAAGAAAAAGTAGCTGAAGGCAAAGGCACTAGTAAACAAGAAGGACAAACAGATGCTGCTGACAAAGCTTTGCAAATAAAAAAATGGAAAGGTCCAAAAGTACAAATTTTGGAAAGAAAAAATGAAGACCCTATTGGCTAATTTTGGAATTTAGCAATTTTAAATTTTATCACACGCCCTTATAGCTCAGTTGGTAGAGCAGTTGCCTCTTAAGCAAACGGTCGCAGGTTCAAATCCTGCTGGGGGCACAATAGACAATTCGCAAATTTTACCAATAGCCCTTATAACTCAGTGGTAGAACAAACGGTCGCAGGTTCTCCCGACTTAGTCGGGACTTCTGGGGGCACAATTATAGTTCATAAAGTTAAAAGTTTATAAAGTAGAAAGTAAACCAAATTATTTCAAAACTTTACAAACTTTATAACTTTATGAACTTTTAACTTTATAGCGCGCCTGTAGTTCAACGGATAGAACATTGGTCTTCGGAACCAATGATGTGGGTTCGATTCCTGCCAGGCGCACAAAAAATTATTGCGTTATTCACAAAGTTTAAAAGTGGGTTCTCCGCCCAAGGCGGAGATTCCGGGCCAGGCGCACAAAAAAACAGATCAAAAATCTGTTTTTTATTTATAAGAAATAAACTATTTAATCTTTAATTTTTCTTTTACTTTATTTAATATAGAACTCATAGATGAATCAGCTTTTATAAAATAGTCAAACACTCCCAAACTTGTAGCATCACCTACTTTTTCAATATCATAAGAATTTGTCAAAATAATTACCTTAGCACTTTTACCATACAAATTATCTTTACGTAAATTTTTTAAAAGAGACATACCATCTAATTTTGGTATGTTCAAATCCAATAAAATCACATCTGGTTTTTCACGCAAAGCAATAGCCAAACCATCTTCCCCATTATTTTCTACCAAAACTTCAAAATCTTCTCTAGTAAATTTTTTTAATAAAGCATCTGATAAAGACTTCTCATCTTCTACTATTAAAATTTTTCCTAAATTCATAAATTAATTATTAACAAGTATCAACTCTTGTCCAAAAATTTTTAAATCTTGTTGTATTACATTATCAAAAGCAGTCACAACCGGTTTTGAGGTAAGATTCTTCTGAGTTGGATTTTCAGATAATATAGTAACATCAAATTGTACAGCTAAAACATCTACACTAATAGGCATTTGCTCTATTTTCCAAATTAATTTTTTCTTATCCTTATCATAAGTTATAGTACCAGCAGGTACAACAATATTACTTTCATCTACAGATATATCACCATACAAATCAGCTGTAACCTCAATATTTTTCAAATCATGATAAGTATTTGTCAAAACCCAACTTATTTGATGAACATCATTACCACCAACATCTTGACTTATTTCATCTTGCGTAGCCATTTTTAAATCTGAAGTCAACTTTATATCAACTTGATTACTACTTATTAATTCTGTTTTATCATTCAAATTGTAAGAAAGTTCACTCTTCACATTTATCATATAAGCGACATAATCTGACAATCTAATATTGTCAGAAGTCTTAATTGGTAAAATAACATTTACCTTAATTTCATCACCTGGCATAATTTCTTTCAATTCAGATATATATCTTTTATCAAATGTTATAGTACCTCTTCTAACCTCAGAAGAAAGTTGTTGTCCCACAATATCAGAATCAAATTCTCCAGTATCAAGTTTATCCCAAGATAAAATACTTCTACTATCCAAAGAAGGTGCATCAATTATTACTTTCAGTTTTGCATCTTTCAAAACAGAGTCACCATTATTTTTTATACTAACAGTCGCATTAATAGTATCCCCTGGTTGTATATCAAATGAACCTGTTGTACCATTTACAACTAAATTGTACATAGTTTCTAAATTACTCAAAGTTATTTCCTTTTGAGTATCAAATAAAATATAACCATTTCCAATTCGTTCAGGAGAATCCCAATTTTTTACAATTACTTGAAATTTGTTAATAGTTTCTTTATCTTCAGAGAAAAAACCAGAAAGATTTATTTCTTTTGAGGCATCCAATGATTCAAAATACCATTCACAACTTTTACCCTCCGCAGATTTTGGTTCACTAGATTTGAGTGCAAAAGAACCTCCAGCACAAGAAACTAAAACGTTTTTTACTGGTACATCACTATTAGGAGAAATAATAATTTTTATAGGTGTATCCAAACCAGCTACTATCTGTTCAGCTGTCTGTATCTCAACTTTTACCAAAGAATCTTTGTTAGACAAAGTCAAAGTTGTAATTTTTTGAAAATCAGAACTAAAATTATCTGGCATATAATTCAAAAATACTCTAAAGGATTGTTCAGAATTTATATCACCATAAATATTACCTGTAACATCTATATAACCACTACCTTGTGCTTCTATATCTCCTATTTTCCAACTATCATGATTATCATTTATTGTTTCTTTGGTACTGGATGCAAACTTAAACCCTTTTGGATAACGCACTTCCAAAACAACATTACGCAACGCCACATCTTGTGAATTCTTGTAACGTATTCTGTAAGTACTTTTCTCTCCAGAAATAAAATTATCATTACCAGACATCGTAAGAATAATATTATCTTCAGAAAATTTAACACCGGGCTGTACTACAAAAAAACCAATCCAAGCAACAGCAGCAAAAAATATCACTGAAAAAATTAATATAAAAAAAGCATGCAAAAAACTACTATGTTTACTTTTTTGAAACTGTTGCATATCTGGCATATCACCATCAGCATCTTCATAAATTTCTGTTAACTTCTGCGTAATTTCTTGTTGAGACATAGTCCCATTATTTTTTTCTATTTTTTCTTCTTTTTTAGATTCTTCAACAGGTAATTCTTTCTTAACAAAAACATGCACCTCTTTTTTTATAGGTTTCTCTATTTCTTCAGTAATTATTTCAACATTTTTTTGTATTTCATTTTCTATTTCTTTTACCTTCAAATTTTGTTCATCAACAACCTGAATAGAAATTTCTTCTTTATGAATTTTTTTGCCTTCTTTTTTTGGCTTCTTATTTTTAACAGGCATAAAAATTTTAGTTAGATAAATTATTAATAAAAATATTTTTTACTTCTTCTCCATTACTATACCAAAAATTTTGTCATTATCAAAATTTTCTTCAATTGAAGCTCCATTACTAGACAATTCCAAGTTTTCACTACCCTCTTTCCAAACAGGAGACCAACCATCTGGATAAATAATAGTATTATTTATTGTTGATACCGAGCCTGATTGTTTTTGCAATAAAACACTATAACGTGATAATACAGAATTAGCAATATCACGATTCAAAAATGAAGTAAATGAAAATTTACGATCTTCTTCCACAGACATAGCCACATTATCAAAAACTGAAAATGGTAATTTGTAAACAAAATAAACTTTACTTTCTTCTCCACTGTAAGTTACTATCCAATTAGCAAAAGAAGTCTTATCAAATTCACTCGTAATACTTGTCCCCGTTTTTACATGTACTGAAGCATTTTTTTCAATCTTTTTTAGGTCTTCATCCTCTTGATACCAACTTGGAGAAATAGAAAAAGAACTTTCTTCTGGATAAACAAAGCCACCAGCATCTAATAATTCAGCACCTTCCGGTACATAAATTCTAAGATAACTTATATTAGGACTATTAAAAAACTCAGATTCATATTGTCCATTATGTTTTCTAGTAATAATAACTGTATCAATAATACTGCCATCCTCTGCCACCACAGCTTGATGCTCTACATTTTGAGTAATATTAAGATCACTTTTTTGACCACCAACATTAGCATTAACAACCATTAAATAATCTTGATTCTTTTTTGTTTCCAACACCTCACCTGTCCAACCATACTCACGCACCGTACTTTGGATGTAAGGATCATTAAAATAAAGTTGTATTTCTTTATAAGACAAAGCCTCATGCATTTGACTAACCAAACCAATCAATTGACTAGGTTGAAGATTTTGCAAACTACCCAAAATCTGTTCCAAAACAGAAGCTAATACAACCTTTGGTGTATTTTCTTCTTCATTACTATAATTTTGAACCTCTGTTTCAAGTTTATCCAAAGCATCTTCTGATTTTAGAAGTAAATCATAATCTTCATTTTGCAAAGGTCCAATAACTTTCAAAAGTCTTTCTAAAACTGTAGAATTAATAGCTATTACACCATCAACAGTTGTTTTTTTACCATGCTCAAAAAACCAAGACATCTTTTTTGCAGATGCCGAGAAATCAGGAAACCAATTACCATCTTGAAATTCCCATCTTTTGTTTATGAGTTGTATTGGTAAAGGTGGTTTTTCATAAACATCAAGTTGTCCTTGAAAATCATAACTTCCGGCACCAGGCACATCTATATTCAAAATCTTACCACTTTGTACATCCATAACAGCATAACTACCTACAAAGCCACCTGTCGGTCTAATTTCATAAGTATTTTGAAATAAAACTAAGTATCTTTTGAAACCATCTCCACCCATTATCAACTGAATACTGCGTATTACTTGATTAAAATTATTCATATCAGACACAAAACCAGAAAACAATATTTTGAAATCAGTAAAAGATTGTTGATACTCTGCTGGTACCGATGTAATTTCTACATTATCTATTTGCTCTAAAGCTGTTTGATATGCTTGCAAAGCACCTCTTAAATGTTGTTGCAAAACAGTTAATCTATCTATCAAATTACCCTCACTATCTTTTTGAGTAGCCTCGTCAATTCCTTTGACCAAATAAGTATTACCCAAAGCTAACTGATGACCAGCTAAAAGTAAATCCTGTCTACTTTTTACTTTATCTCCAATAATCGGTAACAACTTAGCAATATAAATACTAGCTTTGTATTCTCTATCAATTATTTCTTCAGCACTTCCAAAAGAATTTAAAGCATTATTTAAATCATTCTCAGCTTGATTTATATCATTATTAAATGCCGAAACAGTCGAAGATTGCAATGACAAAAAGGCATCATTACTTTTGGAAACTATTTCTGCTGTATCTAATTTTATTTTTTTATAATAACCTACAGCAGGAAAAGGTATCGCAATTATAATTGTCAAAATTAAAAAACTCAAAGAAAAACGTTTGAAACTTAATCTTTTTCTAAAAGATAACAAAGAATCATTAATAGAAGAAAAAAAGTTTGAAATATTTTGAAAAATATTTACAAAAAATTCATTAATAAAATTCGCAAATTTTTTCAAAAAATAAAACCTTGGTAATAAATTATAATGTCTATTAACCTTAAATTTCTGTACGATATTTTTATTTTTTGTGGTTTTTTTAAACTTTATTTTTGAATTTTTTATTTGTTTTTTTTGTATAAAATTTTCTTGTTTCTGTCTTTCATTAGTCATTTTTATAATATTTGCAAAATTCACGACAACATTGTTCAATTCCTTTTTTTTATTTTCGTGTTTATAGACATCTATATTTTCCAAATGGTTTTCTTTTTTATATTCTTTCAACACGTCAATAATAAATGGCGACTTCTCCGCATCTTTTACAACCCTAACATTAACAAAAGAACTACTAACAATCTTTTTAGGAGTAGCTTTTTTTACTTCTTTAACAGTTGGACAGGTACGTGAATTATGTCCAACTTTATTACAAATTACACATTTACGAGGTGGTTTTTTTGTCTTTTTTTTCTTGAGTGTCACAAAAAATTATAAACTATTTATCTGCTTAATTATAACACATTTTGCTTTAATTCAAAAGTTAATCTCGACTAAGTCGGGATTAAAAAAATAATCCCTATAATTAGAGATTATTTTAGATAATGTTTAACAAACCAATATTACTAAGTCAAAGCCTTATTCCCCTCTTTTTTAATCATACCCTTTAATGGTATTGTGAAATAAAAAGTAGTACCCTTATTTTCTATTGAGTCAAACCATATTTTACCCCCAGCTGACTGTTCAATAATAGATTTGACAATATAAAGACCTAAACCAGTACCAGTAGTATCTTTCAACTTGACGTTATCAGCTCTAAACATTTTGGTAAAGATATTATCTTGTTGGTTTTTTGGTATACCATAGCCATTATCCTTCACACTCATTACTAATTCTTTTTCATTTTTTTGAATTTCAATTTTTATTTGTCCCTTATCAGGTGTGTATTTGACAGCATTAGTAATCAAATTTTGAATAACCATTCTAATTAACTTCTGATCTAAATTCAATTTAGTTATCCTTTTATCATACTTTTTAGTTATTTTCATTTTTTTCTGTAATATTTGAGGTTCTAATTCTTTGATAACACTATCAAAAATATCTCTAATATCTATCTTTTCAGGATCAATAGCAAAAGTACCAAGTTCAATACGAGAAACATTCAAAAGAGAATTCACCAAATCTACCATACGTTTATTTCCAACGTCAACCTCTTTCAAATAATCTCTTTGTTCATCATTCAAAGAGCCTGCATCTTCATCAAGAAGCATCTCTACATACCAATTGATAGTAGACAAAGGTGTACGAAGTTGATGAGAAGCCAAAGATACAAACTCCGTCTTAGATTTATCAATACTTTGTTCATAAGAAATATCACGAAAAACCAAAATACTACCAATAATTTTCTCCATCCAAATAAAAGGGCTGGCCATAATTCCTACAGGAAAAAGACTACCATCACCATGTTTGTAATAATAAGTTTCTCCTATCGGTGCAGTTTGTTTCTCACCACTAATTAGAGCTTTATATATAGGACGATTTTCTTTTTTAATACTCTTGCCCTTTTCATCATAGATTTTTAAAAATGAATATATCTCTTTATTTTTTATTTGAGAGGACTTAATATTCAACATCTCTTCAGCAGCTTTATTAACTAAAATCATTTTTCCCTTTTCATTAGTAACAATTATACCACTACTAATACTAGCCAAAAGTGCTTCATATTTAGCTTTTTCTTCAGCCAGTTGAAAATCTTGTTCTTTCAAATCTTTCAATACTAATTGCAACTTTTCTTCATCTTTTTTACGTTTAGTTATATCTCTCTCAATACCCAAAAAAAACTGTACTTCATTTTCACTACTCAACAGTGGAGTAATACTAACTTCCGCAGGATAAACTTCGCCATTTTTTCTTTTATTTAAGAGTTCCCCCGCAAATACTTTTTTTTGTTTTTTTATTGTTGACCAAAGTTTTTTATAAAAATCTTTGTCCATTATACCACCCCATATTTTACCAGCTTTTGTACCTAACACTTCTTTTTCATTATAACCAGTAATTCTATTTACAGCTTTATTTGCAAATAACAACATACCATCAGGATCTGTAATAACAATATGATCAGAAGCATTATCTACAGCAAATTTAAATTTTTCCAATTCTCTACTCAATCCTTCTGTTTTTTCTTTCTCTTCATTAATATCTTCCAAAACATTTATCAAAGCTTTTTTCTGTTCTTCTAAAAAAACTTGTTTTTCTATTATCTTCTGAGTTTGTGTCTGAACTTTTTGTTCTATTTCTTCATGAACTTTTTTGACACTAGCAGACATCATGTTAAAAGCCAATATTAATTCTTGCATTTCAGAAAAATTACTATTATATTCTATAACTGATTTATAATTACCATGACTTACTTTCAAAGCAGCCTCATAAAGTATTTTGATAGGTTTCAAATAATTTATCAACAACAACAAAATTATTACAATAGCCAAAAATGCAGCTGAAAAAATAACTAAAGAAGCAGTATTTACAATTTTTAAAATACTAGCCAACTGTACAATAGCAGGTTGTTCTATAGAAAAAAACAAATTATAATTACCAACTTGTGTATAATAAATATTTGTTTTACCCTTTTTATTTTTATATTCAAAAAAATTAACATCTGACAAATTTGTGTTCAAATCATCAACCGGAAAATCCCAAACAGAATCTAATTGTTTTTCTAAAAACCTTTTGTCTACAACAATTTTTTGCTTAACATCTTCATCTAAAACACCCAAAGTATTATACAATCTTTCCAACTTATTTGAATAAATAATAACTCCATACTTGTCAAGCAACATTACTGAAGAATTGTTTTCTAAATTTATTGAACTCAATTTTTTCTCAACGACTTCTGGTCTTAATTTCAAAGTAACAATACCCAAAATATTATTTTGCGAATCTTCAATACGTGTAGAAAAATAATAACCCAACTGATTTGTAGTGACCCCTAAAACAGCATCAAAAGAATACCCAGTTTTAAGTGCTTCAGAAAAATAATCTCTAAAAGAATAATTATTACCAACAAAAGAAGGGTCCGTTGAAACCAAAGTATTACCGTTAATATCCATTACATAAATGGCAGAAAATAAATTAGCGATATTATAACTATCCAAATTTTTTAATAATACTTCATCTTGTTTTTTTCTATCACTTTGTGACAAATAAACTTCTATAGCTTCATCATTTTTTACATTTGTTAATAAATAATCCACACTGTTCAAAACACTTTTTACCTCTTCACTCTTTACAAAAACAAAAGTTTTGAATGTCTCTGTCTTTTCTAAAATTAAATTATTTTTTATATAAGAATAAACAAAAGTAACAGACAAAAGACCCAAAAATAATATAGTAACTATTGATAAAAAAATTAATTTGTAACGTGAAAAAAAAATCATACACTATATTTTTTATTTATTTCCCTTAATTTTTTTTATTTCTTCTTTTAATTCAATCATTTTTAATTCTCTATTAACCATATTAGAGTTAAGTAACTCTAATTCTTCAACAGTCTTATTCAATTTTACTTCTGTAATCTTAAATTTCTTTGTTTCTTCAATCATTTCCTTTTTAGTTTCATTAATCTGAAAATGTAAAAAAATATTTTTTCTAAAAACAAAGTACAAAGACAATAAAAATACTATCAACAAAAAAGCTACAAAATAAAAAAATGTATTGCTACCTTGTGTATAATTTGCAAAGACATCAGATTGTATGTATTTTGCAGGAGTATTTACCAAAATACCCCAATAATAATCTGGTAATATTTGACTCTTTGTATAAGAAGTTATATAAGTATCACCCCGAAACTCATAGGTTTGGAAACCTATCTTTCCTATACGCGCTTTTTGTAAAATATTAAGAGCATCACCAAAACCTACATACACTTTTTTGACATAATCATCTTCAATATTTTTACCTATCAAATCCTTGTCCACTGTCCAAAAAATATCACCTTTACTATCTAATACAAAAAATTCTGAACCAAACCATAGACTGTTATCTTTCAAATGTGTCAAAATAAAAGTATCCAAATCTACTAGCAAAACTACAGTAGCTTGTTTATTTTTTTTATCATCAAAATAACTTTTGTAAATTTTAAATACATTAACATTCTTTGCATTACCAGCCTCAATTTCTAATGAAAAAACTTTTGAAATTAAAAAGTTTTGATCTACTTTAAGAAAAAAATTTTCATCAAACTGTCTCAAGTTAATAACATCATTTGGAACACTACTTTCACAAACAATATTATTGCTATTGTCTACAAGATACCAACCATAAAATTCTTCATCACCTAAAGCATTTATAGAATTAGAACAATCAAAATCAGTACTACTAACACTAAATGAGACATTCTCAAAAAAATGGTCAACATTATGAAAAACATCTTTAAAATCATTTTTGACCTCCAGAGAAACCTGATTATCATAATTCAATCCAACCTGACCAAAATATTTGTTGTACTTATCCAAAAAATTATTATTATTTCTTTGAATCAAAAACCAAGATAACAATAAAAAAATAATAGTAAAAAAAACAAAAGAACCTATTATAATACTATCAATTATTTTATTGCTAGAATTGTTAGATTCTTTCATAAATGTTATTAGATAATTTTTATATTTGAAACACAAAAAAGCTAGTCAAACTAGCTTTTTGCAAAAAATTTTAAATAAAAGACAGGCATATGGCTAATTTGTCTTTACACAAAACAACTTATCCTAAGTTTAAAACTATTTAGATATAGATATACTATCACTATTTTCTGATTCACAAGCTGCTACTTTTATGATGCCAGTATCATACTTTGTGATGGTATAGCCAGTCACACCTACACCCCAAGTTCCAGTACCATTTGGACTAACAGGTACTTCTCCCAGATAACCAGCAGTTACCAAAGCTGTTAAATCAACACAATAAGCACTACCACCAACAGCAGTATCACAAGTCAAATTACAACCTGCAGTATCAGTACCAATCATATAGGTACTACCGGCTCCCATACTATCAGCTATAGCTGTTGGATAATTACCACCATTGTCTACTTGGTAAACTTTGACAGCCGATATCAAAGCAGAAATATCTGCCCAACGACTTGAGTCACGTGCATCTTGAAAACGTTTGAGTGGGTCTAAAGCCACAAAAACAACAGAAGCTAAAATTGCAATGATAGAAATAACTATAAGTAACTCTATCAAAGTAAAACCTTTCTTTGCCATATGTTTTTTATAAAATTTAAAAATTTTTATTGATTATTTAGATTTAACTCTTGTTTACTTGAAATTTTCACAACAATATTCAAAATATACAAATTACTATCACTTGTTTTTTCTACAGAGCTAATACTATATGCTTCAAACAAGTATGGTATACCAACCTTATTTAAAATATCAATTTTGTTTTTAGCCAAAGTCTTAATATCCAAACTAGATAATATCAACCATCGATAATTGAAGTCATCTTTATTATCAATTTTTTCCAAAAAGTATGGATAGACTTCTTCTGAAGAAGATAATTCTGCTATAGCTCTCTCTTTGGATAAACTAACAATATAATCCTCAGTATCAATCTCAGAAATATTTAATTTTAAAATAACATCATTAAATACTCTTCCCCTTATTCTATCTTTAGTATATTCATTTGCGATTATGGCAACAGGAATTTTTACACTAATATCTTGTAGTTTATATTGTACCACATCTTGAATACTTTTACTAATATTTAAATTTTGTTCTCTAACATCTCGACTATAAGCTCTATAGAAGAAAGCACCAATAAGCAAAATTATAGACACAAACAAAGGTATAACAAACCACAAAACACGACTAATCTTATTACGATCTGGATTATATCTATCAAAATTTACATCTGAAGAAACACTAGCTAAATCAAAATGTTCATCCAAGTTTTTGATATAATTAGTATCCTCTTTTTTCAAAATTTTTAAAGCATCACTATTTTTGGTAATTTGTTTTTGATTTATAGAAGGTTCATCTTCGTAATCTTTGCTGCTAAAAGATCTCAAAGCTAAACCAAAAGACTCAGCATATTCGATGTCATCATTGGTAAAAGATTTTGAAATATTTAATAATTCAACAGGAAATTCAAAATGTTTTTGGATATAATCAATCAAACCGTTCATTTTACTAGTACCACCTACTAAGACTATCTTAGTTATTTGATGTTCAGCATCATCATTCACTTCGATAATATTTTTTATATCCGCAATTAATTTGTCTAAACCACTCTTTATAATATCATTTACATCTTCATCCGCTCCATTCAAACCATTTTTAATTTTTTTCTGTTCAGCTTCTGCTAAACTTAGATTAAGTTTATTAGATATCTCTCTAGTAAAAAAATCTCCAGCGATGTGATTGTTGTAACTAAAATAAAATCTAACTTTATTCAAAATATTAATAGAAGTAGACTGTGCGCCTAAATCAACTAAACAAATTTTTTCATCCTTTTTACCAAAGAAAATTGCACGACGCAAAGCCACTGGCTCAATATCAAAAAATTTAACGTTTATTTTATTTTTTGAAAAAAAATCAAACCAATCACTAGCAGCATCCTTTGGTAAAGCTACCAACATACCTTTTACAACATCCTTATCCTCAGAAAAAACCTGGTAACTATACAAAATATTACTAATCTTTTCTGGTATTATACCTTGCAATTCTTTCAAAACCAACTTTTCTCTATCTCTTTTATTATGTGGTGGCAAATGAAAAATATGTACATAAACCAAAGAATCTGGCAAACTTACAACAACATTTTCAAGCTTTATTTCTTTTGTTTTTGTAACCAAAAAAAGTTGCTTAAATATCTCAGACAATTTTTGTGGATTTTTTATTCTCCCCCACTCTATCACACCTGGTTCTATCACTACTCTATTAAAATTTTTTAAAGTAGGTTTTTTTTCAGAACCAGAAAGCTCTAAAGTTGATATTGTATGATCGGCTATATCCAAACCGACAAAAGTTTCTTTTCCCCTCATGTTAAAAAAATAAAAAATTTAAAAAATATTTTATATTTCGCTACGACTATTCAAAGTAATTACATTACCAGCAAGAGTCACACTCACCTGCAAAGTTTGAGTATAATCACCAACAGTTCCAACAATGTTTAAAACTCTATCATTTCCATTTGCTGATACAGTTATTATACACGATCCAGTACTTAAATTCAAAGTTTCTCCTGTGTACGATGTATCCAAACGTAATTTTCTCAAACTTTCTTCCAAACAACCATCAGCAACACTATAGGATTCACCACCTTTTTTATTATCCAAAGTCATTTGAGCATCATTTACTACAAGTTTTACAGAACTTAATGCCAAAATCAAAGCAGTGGCACCAATTATTAGAACCATCATAACAGCCATCATTCCTTTTTTATTATTTTTTAGTTGTCTGAACATAATTATAAAATTTTAATTTCTTATACTAGCCAAATTATTTTCACTTTGTGTAAAAGTAAAATCTTTACTAGAGTTATCACCACTATTATAATTTATAGTCAAAGAAAATTGTATATTTTTAGTAACAGAACCTATAGAAACATCTGCAAATTGTAAATTACTTACTTTTACCTCATGCGTTGTTATATACACAGGATCACTGGTACCTTCTGTTATCTCTAAACGGCCATTATCTTGATCAAGAGAAATAATGGTAGGATTCTTACCCGCATCTGACATAGCTAAAGATAAGACACCAGGATCAGTGTCAAAAGTAGAACTACCTACATTTATAGCATTGGCTTCCTGAATTTTTTTGGTAATTAAGGTCATAGCATCTCTCATATTACTATGCACTTCTTGTACTACATAAGTCTTATTTCTAACCGATGTTATAGACATAGAAAATTTCATAAGACCTGTGGACACCAAAGCTACTATGGCTACATAGATAAGAGTTTCGATAAGAGTAAAACCTTTTTTGTTAAACATAAAATTTTTCTAAAACAACTATTTATACTTTCTTTAAACATTATTATTTTCTGCATGATAGATAAATTGAGATAAGGAGATAAAATAGAGATAATAAAAACAATTTTTTATTTCTACTTTATCTCAATTTTATCTCCATTTATTTCAAGTTCAATACTCATTCCTCATTCCCCGCTTGCCCGCCCACCAATTCGGCGTGGGAGGGTTCCTCGTTCCTCTATTTATAATTAATCCTCATCTCTTTGAACACAGGAGTACTGGTACCGTCTCCCAAAAGTTCTACACGATAACGCACGAAACGACGACCATTCAAATAATTTGGAATAATACTACCGAAATAATCAACAAAGTAAGTGTCCGCACCCGTCACGCCATACCAAGGTGTCCAAGTACCAGGCACTCCTCCATTGTCTGGAGCAGTACTTACTTGAATCTTTATAGAACAATCCGTACAAGCAGTCAAATCTTCATCCCAATCTAAATATTGTACCGGTGAAACATCTCCCATATCGAAAGCTGAGGAAATGAAATAGGTTGAAGTAGCAAAACCACCGCCAGAACCAGCCCCACCTCCACCAGAGCCAGCCTGATCACTTCCTGAATCATAAAATATTTTCAAGTCATCAAGTTGGACATGTTGAGTCCCATCACTTGATAATATTGCTTTTACAGAAATCTGACCAGTCGTAGTAGAAAAACTAGCAATATTATTGTTAACAATATCAGCAGTATTATAATTAGTACTTCCAGCTGTAGACCAAACTGTTCCATTCCAATACTTCCAAGTGCTACCATTGTCTGAAAGTTGATAATATATTTGACCTCCATCTTTATTTGCCACTTCTTCAAAACTAGTAAAAGCACTAGCTGAATGACTTCTATTTGAAACAGAAGTTACACTAGGCTTAGTTGTGTCATAAGATGTGCCAGCAGCAAAAGGCACACTAGGTGGTGTAAAATTACTGGTCCATCTTGCTACATTAGAAAATCTAAGTTCATCTATCTGATAAGCATTCATATTACTATTATAACTGGTAGTAAAAAAAGACATTAATGAATCATGAATTCCTACAGTAATAGTAAAAGGGTTTTGAACTGTCATAACTCCATTTTGAAACATTCTCAAATAATATCCATCATAAGTAATTGCTAAATGATTCCAGACATCTAAAGGCATTGGCACACTTGACCAAGCATAATATGTAGCACCATCATTAGGTCTATAAAAATGAAACATAGGCATATCTCCAGCATAACTATCCATACGTAAATTATAATTACCATAACTACCTTGACCTCTAAAAACCCAATTAGTTTGATAAGCACTATTAAAATAAATTCTATGTTCTTTAATCCACATATCTATAGTGAAGTTATTTGCCAAATCAGGAGCTGGTATATTTGAAGCAATAACAACATTATATCCAGCATTGTTGCCAAAAGAGTTATCAAATTTACCTATAGAACCATATATACCAGGAGGAACAGTAGGTGTAATACGTAAACCACCAACAGAATCAAGCAAATCACCACTAGTTTCATCAAAATGCCACAGATTAGTTGTATGTTCATCTTCTGCCTCTGGAGCATATGACAAAGTAACATCCTCTACTTCAACTTGCTTTACGCTATCTGACTTAAGCAAAGCCTTGAATGTAAATTTACCAGTTGATGTAGGAAAACTAATAATATGATCATTGACAACATTTATAGAATTATAATCATTTACATCATTTATCACTTCCCAATTTGAACCATTCCAATATTGCCAAGTAGCACCATCGTCATCTGACAACTGGTAATAAACATCCCCAGGATAACTAGTATTCACATTAGCAGACAAACCTCGCCAAGAATTAATATTTGGAATATACAAAGATTGTGTAGAAGTAGGATTGATACTTGGAAATTGTATAGAATAACCACTTACAGTACGAGTCATAGGTATATCAATATTGTCCAAAGCAACTTTTTGAGTACTATCACTAGATAAAAAGGCTTTTACAGCAATACTATTAGTGGTGGTTGTGAAACTACTGATATTAGTATTAACAACAGAGGCTATATTAGAATCTGTTGAGGTCGTTGCCAAAGACCAAGTAGAACTAACAGAATTCCAATAATACCAATCAGTATCATTATTAGACAATTGATAGTATATTTCTCCACCATTTTTACTAGCCGTTTCAGTGAAACCATCCCAAGAATCAACACTAGAATCTACCCACAAAGCTGATTTTACTGATGGTTTTTCTGTAGAATAAGTAGCGACAGTATTTATATTTAACGTAGTTAAATATGCTTCATAAGGATATGTAAGTTTACTTGAAGCAACGGCAAAAATATTATTTCCAACTTGACTTATACTAGGTAATAATCCCCCTGGATTTAAATATGTATAAAAATCAATAGGAGTAGTATTCAAAACGCCAGAATCACTAATATAATAAGAAGACAAAGTACCATAAGTACCCATATAACTACCACCAACAAGATAGGTATTATTACCAATAGAAGTTATTGTTGGACCAAAACCATCACCACTACGAGAAAAAGTTGTACTTTGTCCAGATGAAGACAAAATACCACTACTGTCTACATTCAAAACTGTCAAATAAGCAGTTTGATAACTTGAATTATCTCCAAAACCACAATATTTTGTAGGATAAACAATTGCAATGGATGAATTAGAAACTTTAACCATTCTAGCATGCCTAGCTACATAATATACTTTATAACAAGCATTATTACTATACATTATTAAACTTATTTTTGTAGTACTTATTATATTGCCGGTACTCTCTATTGCCAAAGTTATAATACTACCATGATTATCCGCCGTGTTATTATAATTCATGTAATCATATGCTATAGCATAAATATTTCCAGAAACATATATTATATCTTTATGCATATTATAAGCACTACCCTCAGCATAACTAAATGAATCAATAATACTATTAGTAATAGTACCTGTTTGACTAATTGTTAAGGTGTAAACGATAACACTAGTAGTACCAAAAGTAATTGCATATTTATCTGTACTACCAGATAATTTAATAATGTCACCACCATACATAACTGATGTCAAAAATCTATATGAACCAATCAAACTAATAGTACCACTAGTGTTCACACTGTACGTAGCAACATAACTATAAGTTGGTGAATATGTAGTATAAATAATAGCAAACACACCATCACTAACTTTTTCTATATCATAATATCTAACACCCGTAAGTGAAGTGGATAATACTTGTACATTTGAAATATAACTAGTACCTAAATTAGAAGAACCTATCGTTCCATTACTAGCTATCCTCCTTGTATACATATTTATTTGCCCACTATTACCACCACTTAAATGCGAATATAAATAAATATCATCACGTACATTCAATACACCCTGCTGAAAAAAACCATAACTATAAGTTGCACCCATACTAACATTTTGTATATTACTCTTTGTCATACTACCAATAGTAGGTCCTATATTTTTTAATTTAGCATTACTATCACCAAACTCAACAAGAGAATTATTATAAACATAATTTGTAGAAGTAGTGTAATTATAAGTAAAGGTATCAGTTGGTGTATAGTAAACCATACTAGCTTTACCACTTGAAACACTTATATATAATGGATCATAATAATATTTAGCATAATCATCAAAAGTCCAAACATAATTAAAAGTAGCAAGACCAGTCTTCAAACCAACTTGCCCCCCAGAAAATTCAATTTTTTCATTATTGTAACTATAATCACTACTATTTGTGTAACTTTCATTAATTTCCTCTTTACAATTTACGCCTATCGAATCTAACGAAATGTTTTGATATCCTTCACCTACCATAAAAGCTTTGAAGGACATCAATCTAGTTGAAGTTGGAAATTCTGCAATATGAGTATCTACATCAACAGCCAAATTGTAATCAGTGCTCAAAGTAGATGTAGCCCACAAAGAACCGTTCCAATACAACCAACTATCACCACTATCATTTGATAATTGATAATATATTTCTCCTGTATCACCTTTTGTAGCAGCTTCTGTAAAATCTTTCAAAACACCTGTCTCTGTAAATTGTAAAGGTTGGACAGAACTTACAGTCTGAACTTGATTAGAATAAAGTTGACCATAATAAGAATAAGGCAAAGAAACAATATTAACCTGATAACCACCCGAATAAGTAAGATAAATAAGATTCAAATATTTATTAGTACTAATCAAAGAACCACTAACTAAAGATAAACTACTTCCACTAAAAGCAAAAGTATCATATATCGCGGAAATACTACCATCAGGAGCAATCGTAACTAAATCAAATATACCCTGCAGGGTATTATTATCTAAATAAAAAATAGTATAAAAATCACCACTAACAGGCACAATACTAGAATTATAACTTGTACCATTAAAATAATTCAAACTGCTACCTGTGAGTGTTATGTTGGCACCAGAATCAAAAATAAAAGTAAACAAATGACCCTTATAAACATAATCAGAAGGACTATCACTACCAGTGTAATTTAATGCATAAACATTTTGACTAATATTTAAAATATTAGGAGGAGATCCTAAATTACCAAAACTAAATTGATAACTACTCAAAAAATTATCAGAAATATTACCATTAATATCAATAGAAAAACTTTTCAAATAAGCACCGGAACCAAGATTATTCCAATTAACATCATAAAGAGTACCAGCCAACACCATCATATAATTGTCACCCGATACATTTGTTAAGTTTTGAGGAGATGGATAAGTATAGTCAGTCAAAGCAAACAAAGTATCCACATTAGTAAGATTACCATTACTATCAACAGAAAAACTCTTAATACTAACAGAACCATTTGCTCCACCAGCTGTTCCTGCGACACTAGAATATGTATAAAAAATATTGTCATTTTTTTGACTTAAACCATATACATCATTAACACCTACCATTTCTGAAGCAGGAAAAGGTTC
>JAQUAW010000017.1 GCA_028687045.1 Patescibacteria group bacterium | reverse complement strand
TTCTAGCACAGACTGCTGCTGGAGTTGCATAGCACCACTCTGTGATCAGTTGTGCCATTTTCCAGCGACTCAATTGAGTCTGTTTAATTTTTTTATACATCTCCTATTGTAGCACATTTTGTACAAATTACTGTACACTACCGCTACTAGGGGGAGAAATATATAAACTTTTGACTTTATAAACTTTATGAACTTTTAACTCCTCGTCACGTACATCATATTCCCGAGATTTCGCACTTTACCCTTCATTTCCATAATTGTCAAGGTGGCGCTGATTTCGGTGCTAGCAAGACCACTTAGTTTGGTGATTTCATCTATATGGTGTGGTTCTTGGCTAAGTACTGCCAAAATAGCTTCTTCTTGGGGTGAATCTCCTAATATTTGTTTATTTTTAACATAAACTTGGATATCTTGCAAGTCTAGGCCTTCGAGAATATCTTGACTACTGGTAATTAGCTTGGCACCGTTTTTTAATAAATTGTTAGGTCCTTGAGATGTTGGCGAAGTAATATTTTGAGGGACAGCGAAGACTTCACGTCCAGCTTCCATAGCACATTCGGCGGTTATTAGTGCTCCAGATTTTTCAGCCGCTTCGATGACTAGAGTTGCTAGAGACATGCCGGCTATTATTCTATTTCGGCGGGGAAAAGTGAATTTGTTTGGCAAAGTTCCTGGTGGATATTCAGAAATTAGAGCGCCATTACTCCCGATAATTTCTTCGGAAATTTTTTGGTGTTCAGCTGGGTAGACGTGTCGTCTGTTTATACCAGTGCCTAAAACAGCAATAGTTTTGCCATGATTTTTTAGAGTAGTTGTGTGAGCAATGATATCAATTCCAAAAGCTAGACCACTGACAATAGTCACGCCTTGAGTGGCCAAATCGGCTACCAGATTTTCGGTAACTTGTTTGCCGTAAGTACTATATTTTCTTGTGCCGACAACAGCGAGAGTGAAATCATCTTGTGTCAGTTGACCTCGCACAAAAAGACAAAAAGGTGGATCGTAAATTTCTTTTAGTAATTTTGGATAATTTTCGTCGGCTAGAGTTATACAAGTGATTTGTTCTTGTGCTAGAATTTTGGCAATTTTTTCTTCATCAAGCTTTTCACGCCAAACCAGAAACTCATTGATTATTTTTTCATCAATTTTAGTTTTTAGTAGTTCATCGAATTCAGCTTCCCAGACTTCGTCTAGAGATGAAAAAGCTGCCAGTAGTTGCTGGTAGCGGTTGACGGTGATTTTTGGGAAGTGGGCTAATAAAATTTCTTTTTGCATGTGAAAATACGGATATCCGGATAATCCAGATTTACGGATTGTTTTAAAATAAATTGAAATAATATAGAGATAAAATTGAGATGACGAAATACTTATTCTGCCTATGGAGTTTACCCGCCGAAGCTTTAGTGTAGGAGGGCTTACCTTGCTGACTCTGCTGTATCTGCTGACAGCTGACTAGCTGATAATCTCCATTATCTTCTCAATCGCTTCATTAATACTTGCTTGTAATTTCTTTTTTTCCAAAATACCAAACTTGTTCAAAACAAATTTTGGAATGTCTTTCATTTTATTTTTATTTTCACTAGCAATACCAATACGGACACGAGTGAAGTCTTGGGTGCCAATAAATTCTATAATAGACTTGATACCATTGTGTCCCGCTGGTCCACGGTTTTCTTGAATTTTTATTTCACCTAGTAAAATATCTTTGTCATCGTGTACGACTATAATATCTTTTTGGTGCATTTTGTAGTAGTGCCCAATGTTTTGGACAGCTTCGCCAGACTTATTCATAAAAGTCATAGGTTTGGCCAAAATTATTTTTTCACCATTGATACTACAACCACAAATATAAGCATTGAATTTTTTGCTTAGTTCCCAATCATTGATACCAAAAGATAAGAGTTGTTTGTGCAATTCTTCTAAGACAATGAAACCAACGTTGTGACGAGTCTTCTCGTATTTTTTGCCGGGATTACCGAGGCCGACGATGAGCTTCATAAATAACGTTGTTAGAGTTTTAACAATCCGGATATCCGGATAATCCAGATTTACGGATGTAACCTACGTTTTGATAATTCGTGTATATTCGTGTTCTTATTTGAGTTTATCATCAGAAATTTTACTTTTTTCCATTTTGATAACAATCGGTGTTCCGAAGAAATTGAATTTTTCACGAAGTTTGTTTTCAATAAAGTTCAAGTAAGAACGATGCAAAGATGTACCTTGTTTGATATATAGTTTGAAAACAGGAGGGTCTGCATTGATTTGTCTGAAGCCAAATACTTTTGGTTGGCGAGTACCTTTGCCACGAGAAGGTTTGTGAGTTTTTGTGATGTGATCCATGAATTTGCTAGCAGCATTGTCACTAATAATAGTGTGTCTAGCTTCAATGACTTGCATGATACTTGGGAAAATTTGTCCTGTTTTGTAACCAGTCTTGCCACTTAAAAATAGTATAGGTGAAAAATCAAGATGAGGGAAGTGGCTATAGACCATTTGTTTGACATCATTTCTAGCACTATCACTGTTGTCTTCGGCTAAGTCCCATTTGTTTACTAGTATTATAACACTTTTACTTTTACGTTCAATAAGGCCACCAAGTTGCATGTCTTGTGAGGAAATAGGTTCACTGCCATCAAGAACAAGCAAAATAATGTCAGAGTTGGCAATGGTTTCAATACTTTTTTTGATACCTTCTTTTTCGAGGAAGCCATCTACCTTTGCTTTGCGTCTGATACCAGCGGTATCTATAAAAGTAACTTTTTGTTTTTTGCCATTCATTTCATATTCAAGATCTGTATCAAAAGGTTCACGTGTAGTATGAGCGATGTCACTTACAATCACTTTTTCTTCGCCAATAATTTTGTTGAAAAGAGAAGATTTGCCGACATTTGGTTTGCCAATCAGACTGACTTTTATGGTTTTACTTTTTTCTTTGACTACTTTTGGTCGGACAGAAGCTTTGCCTAATTCTTTGTAAATAAGGTCAATCAAATCGCCGACACCTTTACCATTGGTAGCAGAAATCAAAAATGGTTCACCAAGACCAAGCTTATAATAATTTTGATCAAAGTTTTGTATTTCTCTTTTACTGTCAGCTTTGTTGGCAACAAGAAATATTTTTTTATCTTTGTATTGTGATTTTAGTTTTTTGGCTAAGTCTTTTTCTTGAGGAAGTAGAGTAGACTTGGCGTCAACTAGCATGATTAAAATATCAGCTTCGTCCAAGGCTTTTTCTGCTTGTGCTAATATTTCATTTGCAAAAAATTCATTTTGATCATTGTCTACACCACCGGTATCAATAATATTTATTTCTTTGCCACGCCAGACAACTATTCCTTCATTATTATTTCTAGTAGTACCTGCAATAGTAGAAACCAAAGCTTTTTTTTCGTCTATCAGAGTATTAAAAAAAGTGGACTTGCCAACATTGGCGCGACCAATAAGAGCTACTGTTGGTAAATTGTTCTTGAGGATTGTTTTTTCGATCATATGATTAATAGTTCTTAAAGTTATAAAGTTTATAATGTTGAAAGTATTTTTTATTTGAAGTTTATCTTGGTAAAAAGTTTTTTATTTGTTATGTAATTTAGTCAATATATTTTTTACAAATATTTATTATTTATTACTTTTAATTTTATAACTTTACAACTTTATAAACTTATTTTTATTCTACAAAATTATCTCCTAGAACAATGACTATATCAGTAGATTTGTTGCTTGGAGCTATACCTTCTGGTATATCAACTATTATAGGCATGTTTAGTTCTTTATTCAAGGCTGTTAGTACGGGAGTAATATCTTTTTCTTTTGGAGCAAATGAATAAATAGCACTTTTATTTATTGGCTTTAATTCTGTTAGGACATTACCAACTTCATTTACATAAAAATTTTCGTCCAACAATCTTTGTTTTACTTTGGCAGCTAAGCCTGCTTGCCAAGTACCATTTTGAATTTCTATAGTTGCCCAATCAAATTTTGGAGCTTCTTGTTCGGGTATTTCGGTAGTAGTAGTTTCGGCTACAACACTATTTTCGGTAAAAATATTTTTTATATCATTGTTTATATTATCAAAATTACCAGTGACAGGTCCGAGTAAAAAGGCACCGTCTTGGTTGATGTAATTGTATAAATAGCCACCAACGCTTGTATCCAAAACTAAATTTTTGACATTGTCACCTTGGATTTCTTTGGCCATACGAATGAAACTTAGTATTTCATCAAAGGCCATATTGGTGGTCAAATGTTTTTCCAAAACATCCATGATGTTTTTTATTTTGATAGGATTGGTAAGGGTACTAAAAGAAAGAATTTTTTCTTTTAGAGATTGGATTATTTTTTGTTGTCTAGCTGATCTAGCGAAATCAGAACCTTCACCATTGTTACCATGTCTGGAACGAGCAAACTTTAGAGCAGTGTTACCATCCATAGTTTGTGGACCTTTTTTGAAAGAAACGGTTTGGTAGCCATTGTTTTCTGTAGGGTAGAGATAATCAGTAAAAGATTTTTCAATATCAATTCTTATGCCACCGACTTCATCTATTATGTCAGCAAAAGCTTGAAAATCTACTCTTATATAATAAGGGATATCTAGATCAAGTGTTTTGGAAATAATTTGTGTAGCATAAGCTCCGCCCCAACCAGATTGATTTGTTTCTCCTATAGAATTTGCAATATTTACTTTTTTGGTACCATAATTACCAATTTCAACTCCCAAATCACGTGGTATAGAGATAAAAGCAAGATCATTGGTTGATGGTTTGATACTTACCAACATAATAGTATCGGTAAGATAAGGTCCATCATGTCCCAAACCGCCCATGCCAAGAAGTAAGACATTTATTCTGTCATCTTTTTGTCCTTCTAGTTTGGCTTCAGGTTTGAAGAGTAAGTAAGCTATTTTTTGGAGTAAGCCTTGAGGTTCTTTTGGTTCTAGAGTATTTTCATTGTAATCCAAAGGGTTTTGGGTGGCTACCCATTTTTTTGAGTAGCTATAGCCGTAGACTGTTCCCGCTATCAAAATTGGTATCAATAACAAAAATAACCATTTTTTTAGGCTAGATTTAGGCTTTTCTTCAGGATTTTGTTTGTGTAAGAAATTGACGTTATCCATAACTATAATACGACTGTGTCCAAGAATATTTATTAAACTGTAAACTACAATAAAAATATCCTGTTCATTATTCTAAAGTTTGGATATGTGTGTAGTTGATAGCGAGCCTAATTATACAACAAAAAGGTGATTTTGGCAAAGATTGACTAATAAGCTGTTGAGATTGTCGTTATTGTGTAATCTTAGTTCCTTTGAGTTGCCCTATACTATCTGTTTTTAGAGAATTGTCAAGGCTAGCAAAGCTTTTGTTTAGGTCGTTGTCAATGAAAGTATCGTGAACATTGATATTAATATTTTTCAATATAACAGGATTAGTGTTTAGCATACTAGCATCAGGAGTAAGACTAAGTTCAAAATAAATACCGGCAGTATCATTGGCGGACAAGCTACTCAAGCTCCAAGATATTTTTCTAGTAGTTGGATCAAAACTTATATCATTGCCAAGACTGACACTACTTTTTCCTGTCCACTTTGTATAACTTGGGAGTGTGGCACTAAGATTTATATTGTTAACACGACTAGTCCCGTTGGTTATTTGGATTATTGCCCAATATTTTGTTTCTTCACCAACTTTGGCAGGTAGAGGACCACGACCTATTTGGTCGCCTTCGTTGGTATAGTATCTAATTTCGGCATTAGCTATTAGACTTGTTCCTATTTTTATTTTGGAAGTTTCAAAATTAGTTTTGTAGTTAGTGGTTATGTCATTAAGAGAAGCTTCTACTTTTGCGTTCAAACTCAAGTTTAGATCTGTACCTCCATTTGGATAATTTTTTACAGGCACTGCTAATTTGATTTGGGTGCTTTGTCCTGGTTTCAATATTTGAGTATAGACAAAATTGGCTGTCTGGTCTTGTATCGTTAGGTCATTGTTTTGTTTGAATTTTGTAATGTCTATGATGTTGGTTGGAAGAGAAAAATTTAAGTTAATATTTTTCAATTCGGTATCGCCATTATTTTTTAGGTCAAGGTATAGATTGACTATTTCACCAGGTTTGAGATGAGTAGTATCATTTTCCCAGTAATTATTGATAGACAAATTAGGATGGATAATTTGTAATGAGTATTTCAAAGTTTCTTGAGGAATACTTTTTTCATTTACAAAAATTTCTGGTGTCATTTGTAAATTAATTGTTTTTTCTTGTTCTTTCAAATTGAAGTTGAGGTAAGCTTGCAAAGTAGTTTCTTCATTTGGTTCCAATTCTTTTATTTTCCAAAAGTTGTTGTTTATTTCTCCTTTTTTGATAGTAGGATTAATTAGAGTAATGCCTGTTGGGAGAGCTAGTGAGATATTTATGTTGGTAATATTGCTGTCACCTTCATTTTTGATTTTCAATTCAATTGGTTCGGTTGAGTGAGCCAAGACTTTGTTGGCTAACACAAGATCTGTTTTTAGGACAGAACCATGCAAAATGGCGATGTAAGGTGTGATTTTTTTTTCTTCAAAATTCTTGTGGGCTTGTTTGTAAGTAAGTGAAGCTGAGATGTTGGTTTCTAAATGTGGTGTTTCGTAGACTCTACCAAAAATATGGACAATGCCTTCTGTGCCAGGTTCCAAATCTGCTAGATGGAAGGTGGTATTAGTTTTGTCGAAGTTGTCGCTAGGTTCTGTTTTTTCTAAAGTATAACCAGCTGGTAGCTGAATCGTCAAAGTAGGGGATACCAATTTTATTTGACTTTCATTTTTGTACAAAATATCAAAGTCCATTCTGTCACCACTCAATACTCTGGCTGGTTGTTTTTGGATAGAAAGATATACTAGGTCAGTCACCGTAGGATTGTACAACATCCAAAAAAGTCCTGATGCCAAAATAACAATATTAGTCAATAACAGGAGCATGTCAAAAATAAAAAGTTTGCGAGCATGGGCAAATTGCATGTGGTATCTCTTTTTGTAGTGCATTTCCGCAAAGTGAATTGGGGAAGCCAAAAAAGCCAAAAACCATTTGTGAGGATGCTTTTTTAGATGATGTAGTTTTAGATATTCTTCGACAAATTTCATAGAATGTTTAGTTTGATTTTATTATTTTCATTATACCTCAAAATAATGATTTTTTACAATAACTAAACATTAAGTATAAATATTCGTTTAATATTCGTTTAATATTTGTCGTATATGAAATGAATATGAAACAAATATTATTTCAGATATTACTGTCTCAATATTGTTGCATTATTTAAAAATAAAAAACCAGCTCATCGCTGGTGTTTATTGTTTGATTTCTTCAGTATCGTTTTTCTTGATACTTTTCTTGCTAGGGGAGTAGAGTGTGTTTTTTATTTTCCATTTATCCACATACTGTCCAATACCAAATTTTTCAGCTTTATTTTTGACTGTAATTTTTTTTTGGGACCAATGGACTAGGCTTTCGAAGTTTATCTTATATCTACCAGCTACCACAACATAGGTGATTTCTTGAGCTTTTATGGCTCTGCGTATGGTCTGTGGATTAACTCCAAACAGTCTAGCTGCTTCAGAAATAGAGACTCTAATGATTTCTTTTGGGTTGTTTTTTATATCAGACATAAATATATTACGTTTGTATAGACTAATATTAACAAACTTTGAGCATTTTGTCAAGTTTGGCTTGTTTTCGGGTGTTTTTTTGTTTACAATAGTGTATACAAATACGTAATTTAGAAATTTTTAAAACTGGTGTGTAAAAATGTGGCGGATAATTCCCCTCCTATTAGGAGGGGTTAGGGGAGGTCTGCAGTATAATAAAACGTTTTATCGTGCTAAAGACCCCCTCTAACTCCCCCTAATAGGGGGAGAATCAACCCTTATTCTGTAATATTTTTTTATAAACAATACACAAAATTAACTTCTAATTACAATTTTTTAACTTGTTTATCCGTTTAGGGCGGACGAGGGAAGGGAACTTTCTAAAACATTTTTATAAAAATTAACATCATAACTTTACAGACTTTTGAACACATTTAGTATACAATTCATTGCTTTTTCGCGTAGTATGTGCTATAGTTGGCTACGCATTTTATGATAAGAATATCTATAAATACATATTATTTAGACTCTATTAAGCTTTTTTAGTTGGTGTTATAATTTAGGTGTAACACTTTTTTGTTTTTAACGACTTCTATATATGACAGCTAAGTATCAGGAAAAACTTCTTGTACACAAAATTCAACAGGATGGAGATACTGATAGCTTCGCTGTGCTTTATGATCTTTATATACAGAAGATCTACCGCTTTACTTATTTGAAGTTGGGTAGTAGAGAAGAAGCTGAAGATATCACTAGTGAAGTCTTTTTGAAGACTTGGAACTACCTTATTTCCAATCGGGATCAGGTGGTGAAGAGTTTCAGCGGACTTATCTATAGGATAGCGCGTAATACTTTGATAGATTTTTATAGACAAAATACTCATACTGAAATCTCTTTAGAAGATTTGGATGATATAAGAGTAGATAATAAGATACTCAAAGAGCTGGGTGATAAACAAGAAATGCAAAGAGTTATCAAAAATTTACAAAAAATGAAAAGAGAATATCAAGAAGTGATTTTGCTCAAATATATAGAAGAATTGAGTACTCACGAAATATCCGAAATTTTACAAAAAAATACCACGAATGTCAGAGTAACTTTGTATAGAGCGATTAAGATTTTGAAGAAGATGTTGGAGAAATAGAAAATTTGATAAAAACAAAATATCTATTAATAGTTTCCTCCCCTTGGTAGTGGGAGGTTAGGAGGGGGTCTTAACCTTTACCAAAAAGAAAAACTATTCTTAATGCAATGTCCCGTTGAGACCCTACCCTGACCCTTCCCTACGAGGGAAGGGAACTATTCAAAAAAAATATTAGTATGAAGAAGATCCAAGAACAATTGAAGCGTTTGAAAGATGAAGATGTGTTGCAAGCGCGTCCAGCTTGGGTTTTGGAAAACAAACACTTACTCATGTCACAAATCGCGAAAACAACTTTTGAAGCTAATGCCAAAAAAGAAAATTGGAATATTGCCGAATCTTGGAAAAGATTTTCTCATATATACCAAATGTTTGTACCGACTAATATAAACAAAGCTTTTCGTCCTATTTTGACAGCAGTCATGGCTCTGGTCATCACGAGTGGTGGTTGGATAGCGAGTGCTTATGCTGAACCTGGAGATTTCATGTGGTCCACCAAAGTAGCTTTGAATTCTGTGGTAGAGCAAGGACAACTAGCTTTTACTCCCGAAGAAAAGAAGACTTCCATAAAATTGGACTTCGCGACCAAGAGAGCTCATATCTTGAAGCAAGTGTCTGACAGCAATATCCAAAACAAAGATACAAAAAATAAATTATTGAAAGAGACTTCGGCAGATTTGCAAAATAAATTGAATGTCGTGAGCGAAAGTTTGCAAAATGTAGATCCCAAAGATGCTGTAAATCTGGTAAAAGAAGTATCACTAAAAACAAAAGGAATTTCAAACACGTTGAAAGATGTCGCTACTCAAACAGATGACAAAAATTTATCAAAAGATTTGTCACAACAAGCAGTGGATACTTCCAAACAAAGTTTGCAAATGGTAGAAGTAGTTCTTGAAAAAAAAGTAGAAGCTAATTCGGAAGTATCTGATGAAGAAAAACTGATTATCAAAGAACATATCAGTGATGTGGTAACTGAAATAAAAGAAGATGCTGAAAAAGTAAAAGAACAATCAACTCAATTGAAAGATCAAGATGTAATTGATTCTAAAAATATAGATGTATCAAAAGATGTTGTCAAAAGTCTAGTAGCTACCAGTAGTACTGCCAAAAATAGTTTGACTGCCAATACGATAAATGAAATTGTCTCGTCTACCTCTAGTAATCTGACAGAACCAATTAGTAACCTTGATCTAGTAAGTAAAGTAGATCAAGTAGTAAAGACGGTAAGTGAAGAAAATAATGATGTCACTAAATTGGCTGATGATAATATCTTGGAAGCCGTGAAAAAAACTATAGAATTGAAAACAACCGTAAACAATGTAAGTAGAGAAGTCAGTAATACGCTGGTAACACAAGCGACCGTGAAAGTAATTGTACCTGTGACTAGTGTTGTAACAACAAGTACTGTGAAAACTAGTGTGAGTAGTACGGTGAGATGATTTTAAATTTAGGAATTTTGGAATTTTCAATTTTCAAACAATTTTCAATTTTATAATTTAACAAGGGGGATTATGGAGTATGACTTAGAAAAAAGAACATTGAAATTTAGTAAAAGTGTTGTTAATTATTTGTCAAAAATAGAAAAGACAATAATAAACAAACCTTTAATATCGCAATTGGTTAGGTCTGCTACAAGCGTTGGAGCTAATTATAGAGAAGCCAATAATGCCAGTTCCAAAAAAGATTTTACTAATAAAATATCTATATCTAAAAAAGAAATAAATGAGACCAAGTATTGGATAGAGCTATTGGCAGAGATTTTACCTGAAAATGAGAAGAAAGATTTGAGAGATATTTGGCAAGAAGCAAAAGAACTAACACTTATATTTAACAAAATATATTATAATTCTAAAAATAAAAAACCAACAGAAGAATTTCTAGAAGAAATAAAACAATGATAAATTAAATAATTTAAAAATTGTTTGAAAATTGAAAATTCCAAAATTGAAAATTAAAATTATCGCCAATTAAGAAATTGTTTCTTAATAAAGCCTCTACTGTCTGGCTTATTACTCCTGATTTTTTCAAAAGTAGTAAGCCATACAGTAACCACCGCAGCTTTCTGTGGTTGGGAATGGGCACTCGTCTTGGCCGACGAGACTCTACCCCGACTTAGTCGGGGGACCCCACTTGACCAAAAGGTCGATCTGTCGCAAGACGGAGTTGGGTGGTTATTTATTCAGACTTATTGTGATGACACCGTGATATTTATTTATCAATACGGAGGCGCATCGCAATGAGCCAAAAAGGTATTTATGAAAGATGTATTAAAATTCGGAAAAAAATTGTTCACCTTTTCAGTAGTAGCTATGACACTAGCTTGGAGTCTTGGTTTATCCATGGTAGCTCCTCTAGTTGCTAACGCTGAAGGTGAATGTCCAGCAGTTGAAGCTGGTGACTTGGTAAAAGTCGCTGGTAAAGCAACTGTATACGTGATCAGTTCTGATCTAAAAAGACAAGTAATCCCTGATGAAAAAGTTTTCTATACTTGGTATAAAGATTTCTCAAGTGTAAAAATTATCGCAGAAACTTGTCTATCACAATTTCCTTTGACTCCTTACTATCTTACTTTCCGTCCAGGTAGTATGCTTGTAAAGAGTGCTGAGGCTGCTTCTGTATACGCTGTTCTTCCTGGTGGTGAGCTTGCTCACATTGCCAACGAACAAGTTGCAGCAGCTCTATATGGTGCTAACTGGTATAAATCAGCTGTATTAGCTGTAGTTCCAGATACAAAATTAGCTTCATATCCAGACAATGGTAAAAAAGTTTCTTCAGCAACTCCACATGATGGAATGTTATTGAAGAGAGCTGAAAGTACTCAAGTTTTCTATGTAACAGGTGGTAAACTTGTTAATGTAGAAGGTGCTTTGAGTAAAGTAACTTCTGGTGCTGTACGCACTGTTTCTGAAGCTGTAATTTCAACTTTAGGATTAGGTGTTAGTTCAGTAACTGAAGCAAACATTTTGACACAAGGTGCTGTAGTTCCAACTACTCCAGTTGTAACAGGTTCAGTATCTGTAAGTCTTAGTGCTGTTACTCCAGTAGCAACAACTCTAGCAACAGGTTCAGCTTTCAACCCTGTGTTGAATGTAAACCTTTCAGCTGGTAGTCAAGGTGCTACAGTAACTGCTCTTACATTGACTCGTGGTGGATTATTAGCTAATACTAAAATCGCCGGTGTTAGTGTTTGGGATGGTAGTACAAGACTTGGTAACATCATGACATCTCTTACATCTGATGGAAAAGTAACTGTTGCTTTCCCTAATGGTGGACTTTCATTAGGTGCAAACCAAATGAAAACTCTTACTGTTAAAGCTAACTTGTTATCAGGTTCTTACAGTGGTACTGTAAACTTTGTGGTAGCTGCTGCTTCTGATGTAGCTGGTGCTACAGCTACAGGTTCTTTTCCTGTAACTGGTAACACAATGTCAGTAGTAGACGGTTCATCTTCTTTAGCTAATGTTTATGTCAATGACGTAACAGTAGCTGGTTTAGCTTGGTCTGGTATTTCTTCTGCTACAGGTAATGTAGACGTTGGTAATACAGATAGAGAAGTTGGTAAATTTAGTTTACAACAAGAAAACTCTTTAGAAGCTATTCAATTAGAAGCTTTGACTGTTTATGTAGAAGGTAGTATTCAAGATTCAGATCTTGCAAACTGGAAATTGTATTCTCAAGAAGGTACACTTCTAGCTACAACTGCAAAATCAAGTGACAAATATGTTACTTTCAATCTTACAACTCCTTACATGATTGACAAAGGTCTTTCAAGAAACTTCAGTGTACATACTGACGTAATGGATGGTGCAAATCGTTATTTCCGTCTATCTGTACAAAATGATTATGATGTAATGGTAAAAGGTGTAACTACAAAATCTTATGTAATGCCTTTAGATTCATCAGGTGGTTCATTTGATAGTGCTGATACACAAAATGCTAATGGTGGTTTCCTTGTTAGACAAGGTGCTCTATCTGTAACTAAATCTTCAACAAGTCCTTCTACAAAACTTGCTCCAGGTTCACAAAGTGCTGTTTTAGCTAAATTTGATTTGAAATCAAATGGTGAACAAATGGAAGTACGTAAAATGAGACTTTATGTTACTAGACCTACAACAGCTCTTACTGGCAGTGTAACTGTCCGTGATGCTGAAACAGGTACTGTATACTTACAAGTTTCTGCTACAGAGTCTGGTTTACAAGGTGTTGCTACTCCTAGTGATGCATCTACAGATTTAGATGAACAAAATTTGAGTACATATATCAATATCCCAAGTGGCGCTACAAAGACTATTGAAGTAGTTGGTACATTGTCTTCATTAGCTACTGCTTCTGATACATACAAAGTATGGGTAGGTAGTTTCTATGTAAAGAGACTTTCTACAAATGATTATACAACTTTACCAAGTACAACAGCTGTTTATGGTGCTAACCAACTTGGTGTTGAAGCTGTAACTTTGGCTGTTACAAAAGATAACTCTTATGCTAACAGTACAAAAACAGCTGGTACTACAGTAAAACTTGGTCAATTCAATTTCCGTGCTTCATCTGCTGATAAAGTACGTGTTAATGGTTTGACTGTTGGTGTTAGTGGTTCTGCTGGTCCTACAGTAGCTAATGGTTACTCAGCTATCCAAAATTTAGTACTTAAGAATGAAACAACAGGCGCTCCATTAGGTAATGTTGTTTCATCTCCTTCAGCTGCTAATAGTTTCTCATTTACACTTGATGTAAATGCTGACGAAACTGTAAAATTGGCTGTATACGCTGATGTATTATCTGGTTTATCTAGTGGTAACGTAGTTGCTACTATTAATAGTGGTACAGTAAGTGGTTATGGTGTAGTATCTAACAAAACATTAGATAGTGTTCCTTCTGCTGATGTTACAGGTCAAACTGTAACTGTAGGTTCACCTTCTATAACTATCAAAGCTGATGCTAATAGAGCTACTTCAAAGATTTTGACAGCTGGTTTAACTGATGTTGAATTGAACAAAATCAATTTAGAAGCTACAAATGAAGATTTGACTTTGAGTAAAATTACTCTAGAGTTAGATACTCCAAGTACAACAGCTTTCACAACTAGTTCAGTTGCTGCTAACTTTGCTAAGGTTTATCTATATGATGGATCTACAAAATTAGGCGAAAGTACTGTAGAATCTGGAACTGACCATAACTTGGTTACTTTCAGTGGTTTGAATGTTACTTTGACAGCTTCAACTCAAAAAGTTTTGACTGTAAAAGTTGACTTAACTGGTTCAGGTACTTTGTACTCAAAATCAGTAGTTAGAGCTAAAGTTTATAGTAACTCAAATACTTACATGGAAGTATTTTCAAGTACAGGTCTTATGAGTGCTGGTAGTATTACTTTAACAAGTAATGCCGCTGGTAATTACATGTTATTAACTGATACAGCACCTACAATTGCTTTCTCAGGTACTACAAGTGAATCAAAGACTCCAAGTGCTTCAGATATCGTTGGTCAATACACTGTAACAAACAGTGGTGCTAGACCTCTTACTCTTACAACAATGAACTTCGCTGTATCAGCTTCAGGTTTGAACGTTGCTGGTACTGTTACAAGTTTCAAATTGTATGATACATCTGGAACACAAATTGGTACTACCGATAGTACAATTGTAAGTAGTACAGCTGCTACAGCTACTATTACATTTAGTAGTCTTACAGAAGAAATATCTGCTGGTTCTGCAAAAACTTTTGTTTTAAAAGCTAATACCAGTGATATCCGCGATGGTTTGACAACAAGTAATGCTTACTTGAATACAAAAGTAGCTGGTGACAAAGGTTACATTGTTTCTGATGTTACAGGTAGTGATGAACTATACTGGAATGACGGTGTATTTACTTATAGTTATACACGTTCTAACAGTCTATCCACTGTTACAGGAGCAAATGCTACTGATTCAGTTGACGTTATTGGTACAACTTACAAATACTAATCTAAATGATTTTTCTACATAGTAGATAATCATAAAGATTACGTAATTGTACGTAAAACGAACCCACCCTTTCGGGGGTGGGTTTTGTTTTGCTTGAAAAAATATTAGTTGTTTGTTGTAGGTACCTATCCTAGGCGGATAGGTGGGTAGGATTTTTGAGTAAAAAATGCGTATAATCAAACATGGTAGGGATCCAGGCAGTTCCCTCCAAAGGCGGGCAAGGCGTGACCTTGTCTCTGCGGGCGTGATAAATAATCCAAACATTATTTTGAATAGATATTTTTTGTGTTATAATAAGTTTGTTATTTATTTAATAAAAACATATGGAGGAAACAAAAATGGCTTTATTTAAAGGTAAAAAAATTAGGAAAATTATTTATAGGGGGGAGTGGTGGTTTGTGGTTGAGGATGTCGTTTTGGTACTCATAGAATCTAGAGATCCAAAGCAGTATATACAGAAAATGAAATCACGTGATCCTGAATTGAAGAAGGGGTGGGTACAAATTGTACATACCCTTGATATTGATACTGCAGGTGGTAAGCAGAAAATACTTTGTGCCAATACAGAGGGTATTTTTCGTATTATTCAATCTATACCATCACCTAAGGCTGAGCCTTTCAAGAGATGGTTGGCAAAAGTGGGCTATGAAAGAGTAAAAGAAATAGAAGACCCTGAATTGGCTACCAAAAGGACTAGAATGTTGTATAAATTGAAAGGATACCCTGATTCTTGGATTGAAAAAAGAATGAGGGGAATAGAAATTCGAGAAACGCTTACAGATGAATGGCAAAAACATGGTATAAAAAAGGGGAGAGAATATGAAATTTTGACAGCAGAGATAAGCAAAGCTACCTTTGATTTGACTCCTTCGGAATATAAAAAAATAAAAGGTTTGAAAAGAGAAAATTTGCGTGATCATATGGTGGATTTGGAATTAATATTTTCTATGCTTGGAGAAGCTGCTACTACAGAAATTACCAGAGAAGAAGATCCAATAGGTCTTAAACAAAATAAAAAAGTCGCCAAGCGAGGTGGAGGTGTAGCAGGTTTAGCTAGGAAAAAAATGGAAGAAGAAACTGGTAAAAAAGTAGTTAGTAACAAAAATTATTTGTTGAAAAATAAAGATAATAAGAAATTGTCTGGTTGAGGATATATTATAATCAAATAGTTGATATTTGAAATATAAATTTATATTATGTCTGTCAAACACAAACGCAAACGTAATCGTTTGCCGAATTTTGATTATAAATAAATTCAAAAGATTTCTCCCCCTACTAGCGGTAGTGCATACAATTTTGACTATTGATGCAATAAATTACGCACAACTCTGCGAAGATTTGAAACAGGTCGAGTGTTGAACCTTTTTCTTGAACATTTAAGCGTCATCCCGAGCGACTGAAAGGAGTCGAGGGATCCCCTTGCTGTTTATTTTTTCAGTAATTTAAGGGGATTTCTCGACTTCGTTCACTCGTTCCTCGTTCACTCCACTCGGAATGACGTTTCTATTTTATCTTAAAAAGGTATGCACTACCGCTACTAGGGGGAGTTAGAGGGGGTCTTTAGCAAGATAAAACGTTTTATTATACTCTAGACCTCCCCTTCAGCAAAAGACTGATCCGCCTTGGGTGGAAACCCCTCCTAGTAGGAGGGGGATTATATTTATAAATATATAAAAAATCATGGATTTGTTGTCATGCCAAATCATGTACATGGGATTGTTGAGATTGATAGGAATTTTATTTATAACATTGAAAAGTTAGATTGCAATGGTAGGGACAGGTCGCGCATTGCCCGCCTTGGGTGGGACCTGTCCCTACGGACGTGACAAACGATCCAGATATTTTAATTCAAAACAAAATCAAAATAAAATCAATTTCCGAATTAATCGGCGCCTTCAAAACCACATCATCCAAAATAATTCATCAGGAATGTTTACCAAGATTTGCCTGGCAAAGATTATTTCACGACCATATCATTAGAAATGAAAAAGAATACAATAAAATATACAAGTATGTCCAAATGAATCCAATATTATGGAATAGGGATAGGAATAATGTCTGAGGTTGAAAAAAAATGCTTAAGAGTGTAGAATAAGAAAGTCTTATTATCTTAATTTCATTTAGCACTATGCAAAAAACAATAGAAAAAATACTAAAAATTGTGATTGGGAGCACTTTTTTTGTGCCACTTTTGGTCTTGCCAAATTCATATATATTTCCTTTTATCGTCCCAAAAATTATTTATTTTAGATCTCTGGTACTCGTGATGTTGGGACTTTATCTAATACTTTTGTTTAGTAATTTTCAGAAATATCGTCCAAAATTTTCTTGGGTAAATATAGCAGTACTAGGTTTTTATCTTAGTTTTGCTATCTCTACTTTTGTAGGTGTTGATTGGTACAAGAGTTTTTGGGACAATCACGAGAGAATGTTAGGACTTTTTACGATTACACATTATATTGTTTATTATTTTATTGTTACTTCTGTCGTGCGTACTTGGGACGATTGGAAATGGTTGCTTCGTACTTTTTTGTTGGCGGGATCTATTGTGATGTTTATTGGAGTTTTACAACGTTATGCTGATCCAGATTTACTTTTGAACAAAGGCAATACTAGAGTATCATCGACACTTGGTAATGCTATTTATTTTAGTGATTATGGTTTGTTTTTGTTTTTTATTGGTAGCTTTTTGGCGGTGAAGGAACAATTGTTAGAAAAGAAAATAGGATTTTTTGCGATGGAATCAGGTTGGTTTTGGTATGAAATTTTGTTGGCTTTGCTTGGACTTGTGGGCATATTTTTGGGAGGAACACGTGGCGCTTTGATAGCGTTGCTTGTTGGTCTATTTATTTTGGGATTGATTTATTTCTTTAGTTTGAAAGAACAAAAAAGATTGAAACAGATTGTCTTGTTGTCTATCTTAGTTTTGTTTAGTTTTTTTAGTATTTTGTTTGTAAAAAGGAATACTGCTTTTGTCGCCAATATTCCGGCAGTTGGTCGTCTGTTTAGTACTCAATTATCACAAACTGACACTAGAGTTATGGCTTGGGGAGTAGCTTTGGATGCTTGGCAAGAAAAACCTATTTTTGGTTGGGGCCCAAACAATTATTATTATGCTTTCAACAAATATTATAGGCCAGAATTTTTGGAGCATGGTTTTTCGGAAACTTGGTTTGACAATGCGCATAGTGTCATCATGAATACTTTTGCAGTACAAGGTATTGTTGGTTTGTTTCTTTATCTCAGTATGTTTGTCTTAGCCAGTGTTTGTCTTATTAGACGTTACAAAGAAGGACATCTGAGTATTCACATTTTTGCTTTTTCTTTGGCTTTTATTTGGGTACATCTTGTCAGTGTCGCAACTGTTTTTGATAATCCTACTTCTTATCTTTATTTTTTCTTTTTTTTGGGCCTGGTTTCTTTTTATAGCGAAAAAAATAGTGAAGGAAATTTGGCAAAAAATAATAATGATATATCTTGGCCTGTGGCTGCTGTAGTTGCTTTGGTTGTTTTGTTGCTTATTTATAGTACAAATATAAATTCTGCGCATGCCAATCAATCTACTCTAAAAGCTATTAGAAATTTGAGTAGTGGTTTGAATTATGAAGTCAATTATAATCAAGCATTATCTATACCTAGTCCGCATGTGGATGATATTAGAAATGATACTTCTCGTATTTTCATTGATATTATTTCACAAGTTTTGCAAGACAAAAAGATAACTGATAAATGGAAAATAATAGAACCTTTTTATATCAAAGCAAATGAAAATCTGCAGAAAAATTTGGAGTTGCATCCAGATGATATTCGTGTTAGTTTACAATTAGCGCAATTGAATATCTATGTGGCTATGGCCAAACAGGATGCTGCTTTTTTGCAAGAAGCTGAAAAATTTTTGCAAGAAAGTCTACTCTTGTCACCAAGAAGACAGCAAATACAATATATGTTGGCTGGTGTGCAAGAAAATTTACATAAATATGAAGCTGCTATTGAAGTTTTGCAAGATAGTATTGACAACGATCCTAAGATTGCTAATGGTTGGCAACAATTGGAGAGTTTGTATAATGAGATGGGTGAGACGGACAAAGCAACTGCCTTGCATAAGCAAGCGTTGGAGAAGGGGATAAAGTTTTAAGTTTTTTATTACATACCAATTTTACGAATAATACGAAATATACTAATAATACTAATATCTACTAATAAAAAATTTGTAATATTCGTATATTAGTATGTTAATCTAAGTAAATATTCGTAGTATTTGTATTATTAGTATAATTAGTATATTTGTATGTTAAACTCAAAAAAAGCACTTATCACCGGCATCACCGGTCAAGACGGATCGTATTTGGCGGAATTGTTATTAGAAAAAGGATACGAAGTTCACGGTATTATTCGTCGTTCTAGTAGTTTCAATACCGAAAGAATAGATCATATTTATCGTGATAAACATGAAAAAGGTGTCAAATTGTTTTTGCATTATGGAGATTTGACTGATGGTAGTAATATTAGTCGTATCTTGGAGGAAGTAAAACCTGATGAAATATATAATCTTGGTGCACAGAGTCATGTGCGTGTTAGTTTTGATTTACCAGAGTACACAGCTGATGCTGATGGTCTTGGTACTTTGCGTTTGCTTGACGCTATCCGTGACAAAGGAATGGACGTAAAATTTTATCAAGCAGGAAGTTCAGAAATGTTTGGCAAAGTACTCGAAACTCCACAAAAAGAGACAACAGGTTTTTATCCTCGTAGTCCTTATGCTTGCGCCAAAGTTTTTGCTCACAATATTGCTGTCAATTATCGTGAGAGTTACAACATGTTTGTTTGTAATGGAATATTATTCAATCACGAATCTCCTCGTCGTGGTGGTACTTTTGTGACCAAGAAAATTGTTGATGCTTTTCGAAATATCAAAGAGGGAAAACAAGAAAAACTTTATTTGGGAAATCTTGAAGCCAAGCGTGATTGGGGCTATGCCAAAGACTATGTTGAGGCAATGTGGCTTATGCTTCAACAAAAAAATCCAGATGATTATGTAGTAGCAACTGGTGAAACACATAGTGTGCGTGAGTTTATCGCAGAAGCTTCACAGTATTTTGATTTTGAAATAGAATGGAAGGGTAGTGGACTAAAAGAAAAAGGAATTGATAAAAAAACAGGTAAAACAATTATTGAAATTGATGAAAAATATTTTCGTCCGGCTGAAGTAGATTTACTTTTGGGTGATGCTAGTAAGGCTAAAGAAAAATTGGGATGGGAAGCGAAGACGAAGTTCAAAGAGTTGGTGAAGATTATGTCACAGACATACTAATTTTACGAATAATACGAAATATACTAATATTACGAATTTTTGAGATGAACATACTAATATACGAATAATACTAATTATACAAATATTACAAATACTTGCTACAATTTTTTTCTTAGTAGATATTATATTTCGTAATATTTGTAAAATTGGTATGTTAATCTATCAGTTTGGGATTTTTTAAATTTTATGTTATAATATTTTACAATTAAATTAAACATATGGGCGGAGGAGGGGGTGTGATAATTTATAAAGATTTATCATATATAATATATGGCATATTGTTCAGTGTTCATAATGAAATAGGACAATATGCCCGAGAAAAACAGTATGGTGATGTGTTAGAGAGGTTATTAAGAGAAAAGCATATAGAATATAAAAGGGAGTTGAGTATAGGTGAAAGTGGTAACATTGTGGATTTTCTTATTGATAACAAGATCGTTTTGGAGTTGAAGGCCAAACCAACCTTGACTAAAGATGATTATTGGCAAATACAAAGATATTTGCAAGAAAGTCAAAATTTATTAGGTATTTTGGTAAATTTTCGAAAAAAATATCTAAAGCCAGAAAGAATTGTCAGAATAGATACTGATAACAAGAATAAATATAAAGATTAACATTAACATACTAATATACAAATAATACGAATCCGCCCAAGGCGGACAAGTTATACGAATATTACGAATACTTGCTTAGAAAAAAATTAGTATTATTAGTATATTTCGTATTATTCGTAAAATTGGTATGTGGTTATAAAATTAGTATGTATTTATATGGATAAAGATTCAAAAATTTATGTAGCCGGTCATGCTGGTATGGTCGGTTCTGCCATTGTTAGACTTTTGGAAAAAGACGGTTACAAAAATATTGTGACACGTACCAAAGAACAATTAGATTTACTAGACGCCAAAGCTGTGGCGGATTTTTTTGTTAGTGAAAAACCAGAGTATGTAATTCTGGCAGCTGCCAAAGTGGGTGGAATTATGGCCAACAATACTTATCCAGCAGATTTTCTTTATCAAAATTTACAAATTCAAAACAATGTAATTCATAATGCTTATTTGAGTGGAGTGAAAAAATTATTATTTTTGGGATCTTCTTGTATTTATCCAAAAAATTGTCCTCAGCCGATGAAAGAAGAATATTTGTTGACTGGATTACTAGAAACAACTAACGAGCCTTATGCGATTGCCAAGATTGCGGGCATCAAAATGTGCCAAAGTTACAATAGACAATACGGTACCAATTTCATCGCAGTCATGCCGACAAATTTGTATGGACCAAATGATAATTTTGATTTGGAAACCTCGCATCTTTTTGCCGCTTTTGTGCGTAAGTTTTCAGAAGCCAAGAAAAACAATTTACCAAAAGTTAGTGTCTGGGGCACAGGTGTGGCCAGACGAGAATTTCTTCATGTCGATGATATGGCTTCTGGCTGTCTATTTTTACTAAATAATTTCAATCCTACCAAAGAACAAAATGAAACAGGTGAAATTTTTGTCAATTTGGGCACAGGCGTCGATCTGTCAGTAAAAGAGCTGGTAGAGCATTTTAAGCAAGTTTTGGACTATAAGGGTGAAATTGAATGGGATAGTACTAAGCCTGATGGTACGCCTCAAAAACTACTTGATATGACCAAAATGCATGAAATGGGCTGGAAACATACAATAGATCTAGATGAAGGGATAAAGATGACTTGTGAGGGGTATTTGAACTCTATTGACACCTAATGACACTTGATATATACTAATATTAAATTAAACATACCAATATACGAATATTACGAAATATACTAATAATACTAATGGTTATTGAGTAAAGGAATTCGTAATATTCGTATAATTTGTAATATTTGTATATTAGTATATTTATTCGTATATGGAAATCAAACCAAACTCAGTCTACACCACTACAGAAGCTCAAGACTTGCTAAAGATTAGTAGTAGTACTATGAAAAGACTTTTGAAACAAGGTCTTATTCGTGCTAATAAGATTGGTAAACAATACAGAATTCTTGGACATGAACTTTTACGTTTACTTTCTCCTGAGGTTGACCAGAAAGCGACTGATGCATATCAGAAGGCTAAGATGAAAGTAATTGAGAAGACTAAAGGTTGGTGATAATCAATATATAATTTTTATAACAAAAATAATATATGAAAAATTTTTTAGTTACAGGTGGGGCTGGTTTTATAGGCTCACATTTGTGTGAAAGATTATCTAAGGATAAAAATAATAAAGTTTATTCATTGGATAATTATTTTACTGGTAGTGAAAAAAATCATGTAGAAAATGTGACCTCTATAAAAGGTGATACCAAGGACATCGAAAAATTGATTGATTTTGTTCCTGAAATTATTTTTCATCTTGGGGAATATTCACGCGTGGAACA
>JAQUAW010000016.1 GCA_028687045.1 Patescibacteria group bacterium | reverse complement strand
GTGTGATAGAATCTGGCGGTCTTGATCCAAAAGAATGGACTGGTTTTGCTTTTGGTCTTGGTTCTTCTCGTCTAGTAATGCAAAGATATGGAATTGAAGATATTCGTCTTTTGCATTCTGGTAGACTTGATTTCCTTAAACAATTTTAGACACTGATTTAAACTGATTTGAAAAGATTACATTGAAAAATTATTTCAAAATTAAAATTAAAATGAACTAGACTGATTCGCAGTTATTACATTGATGTATATTCAGTGTAATTAAATATAATCTGTGTAATCAGTGTAAGAAAATATATATGAAAATTTCATTAAACTGGTTAAAACAATATGTAAAATTACCTGAATCAATTTCAGCAGATGAGTTTGCTTTGAAATTGACTATGTCCACTGTTGAAGTCGAAGAAGTAGAAAAACAAGGTGAGCACTTGGAAAATATTGTTTTGGGAGAAATCACCAAAATAGAAGCTCATCCAGATGCAGACAAACTCAAAGTTTGTACTGTAAATGATGGAAGAGAAAATTGGCAAGTTGTCTGTGGTGGTATCAATGTTGCTCCAAAAATGAAAATTGCTTTTGCCAAAGTTGGTTCCAAAGTGCGTTGGCATGGTGAAGGTGAACTCGTTGAACTTGCTAAAGCAAAAATTCGTGGTGTAGAATCATTTGGAATGATTTGTGCGTCAGACGAAATTGGTCTTGGTGAAATGTTTCCAAGCAAAGAACATGCCGAAATTTTGGATTTGAGTAATGTAAAAGCCAAGGTCGGTACAGAGTTATCAAGAGCTTTGGACTTGAATGATGTTGTTTTAGATATTGATAACAAATCCATGACACATCGTCCAGATTTGTGGGGCCATTTTGGAATGGCTCGCGAAGTTGCTACTATCTATCACAAAGATTTGGTTGAATATAACCCAGCCAAAATAAAAGAAGCTAAAGCTGTAAGTCTAAATGTAAAAGTAGAAGACACTAAACTTTGTCCACGTTATCAATCTGTGGTTGTTGACGGAATAGAAGTAGCAGAATCTCCAGCTTGGCTCAAACAAAGATTAGTTTCTGTTGGTCTGCGTCCTATAAACAATATTGTCGATATCACCAATTACATTATGTATGATTTGGGTCAACCAATGCATGCCTTTGATAGTTTAAAAGTCAAAAGTCAAAAGTCAAAAGTCAGTGAAGTTGAAATTTTAGTTAGAAAAGCTAAAGATGATGAAGATTTTGTAGCTTTGGATGGTAGCAAACATAAGTTGACTAGTGAAATGCTTGTCATTGCTGACAGTGAAAAAGCTCTTGCTTTGGCTGGTGTAATGGGTGGAAAAAATAGTGAAGTTACTAATGAAACTAAAACAATTATTTTTGAATCAGCTAATTTCAATCCTATTAGTGTCAGGCGTACAGCCCAAAAACTGGCTTTGCGTAGTGATTCATCTGCTCGTTTTGAAAAAAGTCTTGATCCAAATAACACCGATTTAGCCTTGCGTCGCGCTGTAGAGCTTACTTTGGAACTTTGTCCAAATGCCAAAGTAGTTAGTAAGGTTGTGGACGAAAAATCTTTTCATGTAAATCAAGGTCCTATTGAAATGACTTTAGAATTTTTGGAAAGAAAAATTGGTCAAAAAATAGAAAGTAAAGAAATTATAAAAATTTTAGTAAGTTTAGGATTTGAAGTAACAGAAAAGAAAAATATTTTGTCAGTCAAAATTCCAACTTGGCGTGCTACCAAAGATATTTCGATTGCTGAAGATTTGGTAGAAGAAATTTCTAGAATTTATGGCTTTGGTAATATTGCTGTAAGTCTCCCAAGTTTCACGATTGCTCCACCAGAAAAAAATAAACTAAAAATTTTACAAAGAAAATTATCAAATGTTTTGATAAACAAAAATGGTTACAATGAAACTTTGACTTATTCTTTTGTTTCCCCGACTATTTTACAAAAATTGAATTTGGATTTACAAGATTATATTGAACTAGATAATCCGATTGCCAAAGATAGACCATACTTGCGTCGTAGTATCTTGCCAAATTTACTCGAAAGTCTAGAAAAAAATATTCATGAAGAAACGGAAGTTTGTCTATTTGAAGTAGGTAAAGTTTTCAAAAAAGAAGAATCTGGAGTTCGTATTAGTGAAAAGAGCGACGAACTTTTGCCAAGACAAGATATGATGCTTGGTGTGGTTTTTGCGAGTAAAAAAGAAAAAATTCCTTTTTATGAAATGTCACAAGTTGTCACTGACTTATTTGCTGAATTGAATCTCGAATATTCTTTGCAAGAAAGTAGTGAATTGAATTTATTACATCCAGCGAGAAATGCTAAGGTTTTTGTAAACGATGTAGAAGTTGGTTTCGTCGGCGAGCTTCATCCTGCTTTGCAAAATAATTTGGGTATTGAAAATAGCGTTTCTGTTTTGGAAATAGATTTAGACAAGCTGTTAACAGTTTGGTTAGAAAAAGATAATTACAAAAGACTTTCACAATTCCCATCAGTTCTTCGTGACGTCGCTTTATTAGTGGACAAAAAAATTACTAATTTAGAATTGTTGAATACTATCAAAACTGTTTCTGATTTGATTACCGAAGTTGAACTTTTTGATGTTTTTGAAAGTGACAAAATTGGTAAAGACAAAAAGAGTATGGCTTATCATATTACTTATCAGTCAAATGAAAAAACTTTGGAAACTGAAGAAGTTGAAAAAGTTCATGAAAAAGTTTTGGAGAAGTTGAAGAAGAGTACTGGTGCGGAGGTGAGGTAACGTTTTGAAATTTATTTTTTAAATTTAAAATATGTCTTTTGGAGAATCATCCCATAGAATGTTTGAACCAAAAAGTCTAGAAGAATTAGAAACTCAAGTGGAAGATTCTGAGATTTTTTGGGATGAATCACTTTTACCTTCAGAACATCGTGAAAATACAGAAGAAATAATGCACATGTCAGTAGAAGAAATAAAAGAAAAATATCCTGTTAGATATAAAATCTATTTGCAGTCTTTACGGGAATTAAAAAGTTTAGAAAAAGGACGTGATGGGTTAATGAGTTTGAAAGAATTGGATGTTTTGAAAATGCGTTTGAGAATGCTCAATAATCTTGATGAATATGTGTATAAAGTTTTGTCTGGAGAAAGAGAAACTCATTTGCGTGAACACCAAATGACTACTTTTGAAAAATTACGTGATTTTTTGGAAAAGGGTAGTACATCTGGTTATATAGAATTACCTACGGGTATTGGTAAGACTGTTATTTTTATAGAATTTTTGCGTGTGTTAGATGTTCCTTCTATTATTGTCGTACCTACCAAAGATTTGGTAAAACAAACAAAAAAACGTTTGAAACAGTTTGCTAAGAATTTGGATGTTGGGGCTGTTTACGATAAAGCTAAAGAATATGGTTCAAAAGTTTTGGTGACAACTTATGATTCATTACCAAAATTGTTGGAGCATGAAAAATTTGATTTGGATGATCTTGGGCTTGCCATTTTGGATGAAGCACATGAGTCTCTTAGTGAAAAACGTTCAGAAGTTGTAGAGAGATTAAAGAAAAAATCTGTTGTAATAGGTTTTACGGCTACTAGTGAATATTCTGAAACAAAAAATGTAGGTAAATTGCTCGGTGAGAAAATACACGAAATGTCTGTACAGGAAGCAATTGAATCTTCTGCTTTGGCACCATGTAGTGCTATGGTTGCTACTACCAAAATCGATATTTCCAATGTTACTATAAAAAGTAATGGCGAATATGACGAAGAAGAATTATCAAAAGCTATAAATATTGAGGCTAGAAATAAAGCTGTTACAGAAATGTCTATCAAGACTTTTGCAAACAAACAAAAGATTCTTTTTTGTGGAAGTGTTGATCATTGTAAAGAACTTGCTGATAGCCTAAATAAGGCTGGCGAAGTTGCTGAAGTGGTTGTCGGTGAAACTCAAGATAAAGTAGAAGAAAAATATCAAAAAATGGGTTTTAAAGGTGGTTGGAAAGAAGCTTATGAAGAAGGTGTAATAAAAAATGTTCTTTCTGTTGATTTAATCATACGTGGCACTGATTTGCCTTCGGCAGAAGTTTGTATGAATGTTTCTCCAACAGCTTCCTTAGTGAAGGCTACACAACGCGGTGGTCGTGTAACTCGTCTTGATCCAAATAATCCAAATAAACACGCTATTGTTGTTGACTTTGTTGATTTAGGAGAAGATGGAAAATATTCAGGTAAATCTATTTTGTTTTATGAGATTTTGGGTGGTATGCAGGTGTTACCAAAAGGTAAACAAGAAAATGGAAAAGGTAGTGTAACAAAAGATGAAAAAAATGATGAAGAAAAATATCAAAAAGAACTTTTTGAAAAGCCTATTATAGAAGGTTTGAAAGTTGTAGTTGATTTGGAAGAAATGGAGAGATTGGTTCATAGAGAAAAAGAAACAGAAGAAGAAATAAAAATAAGATGTATTAATATTATTAAGGAACAAATTAATGTAGAAGATTTTTGTAGGATGGGTTATAAAGAAAAAAAGAAATTTAGACTAATTATAGCTAGTGATAAAAAAAGTTTGAGATCTGTAGCTAGTATTTTTGGTATTGAGGGTGATCCTGTGGATAGATATGAAAATCATATATCTTTGGCTAGGGCTATTTATGGTAATGAAGAAGTTGATAAAGTATTAGAACAAAGTTCTCCAGAAAAATATCGTGAAGTTATTAAGGCACAAATTAATGTAGAAGATTTTTGTAGGATGGTTGTCAAAGAAAAAAAGGAGTTTAAAATAATTATTGCTAATGAAAGAAAAGGTTTGAGATCTGTAGCTAGTATTTTTGGTATTGTGGGTGATCCTGTTGGTAGAAGGAATGATCATATATTGTTAGCCAAAGCCATCTACGGCGAAGATGCTGTCAATGAAGCTCTCGACAAAAATAAATAATTTTATCAAAAAACAAAAAAATTCTGTGTCTTTGAAAGTGACAAAATAGGTAAAGATAAAAAGAGTATGGCTTATCATATTACTTATCAGTTAAGTGAAAAAACTTTGGAAACAGAAGAAGTAGAAAAAATACATAAACAATTTTTGGAAAAGTTAAAGAAAAGTGCGGGGGCGTAAGTTAGGTAAAGTTTTGAAATTTATTTTTTAAATTTAAAATATGTCTTTTGGAGAATCATCCTATAGAATGTTTGAACCAAAAAGTCTAGAAGAATTAGAAACTCAAGTTCAAGAATCTGAGTCTTTTTGGGAACAGTCACTTATACCAGCAGAACATCGTGAAAATACAGAAGAAATAATGCACATGTCAGTAGAAGAAATAAAAGAAAAATACCCTGCTAGATACAAAATCTATTTGCAGTCTTTACGGGAATTAAAAAGTTTAGAAAAAGGACGTGATGGGTTAATGAGTTTGAAAGAATTGGATGTTTTGAAAATGCGTTTGAGAATGCTCAATAATCTTGATGAATATGTACATAATATTTCTAATGGAGAAAAAGAAACTCATTTGCGTGAACATCAAGTAAGTGTTTTTGAGAAATTACGTGATTTTTTGGAAAGTGGTGGAAGTTCTGGTTATATAGAATTACCTACCGGCACTGGTAAAACTGTTATTTTTATAGAATTTTTGCGTGTGTTAGATGTACCGGTTGTGATTGTAGTTCCTACCAAAGATTTGATAAAACAAACTAAGGCGCGTCTAGACCAATTTGCTGATAATTTGGATGTTGGTGCTGTATATAGTAAAGCAAAGGAATATGGTTCAAGAGTTTTGTTAACTACTTACGATTCATTACCAAATTTGATAAAGCATGAAAAATTTGATCTGGACAAAATTGGTTTGGCTATTTTGGATGAAGTTCATGAGTCTCTTAGCAAAAAACGTTCAGAAGTTGTAGAAAAGCTAAAAGAAGCATCAATTGTAATAGGTTTAACAGCAACTAGTGAATATTCAGATACAAAAAATGTTGGTGAATTACTTGACAACAAAATACACGAAATGTCTTTGATAGAAGCTATTGAATCTGGTGCTTTGTCTCCTTGTAGTGCTATGGTTGCTACGACGAAAATTGACATTTCAAAAGTAAAGATAAAAAGTAATGGTGATTATGATGAAGAAGAATTATCAAAAGCTATAAATATTGAGGCTAGAAATAAAGCTGTGACAGAAATGGCTACGACAACTTTTGCAGGTAAACAAAAAATTCTTTTTTGTGGAAGTATTGACCATGCAGAAGAACTTTGTAAAAGAATAAATAAAGCTGGTGAAGTAGCTGAAGTTGTTGTTGGTGAAACGCAAGACAAAGTAGAAGAAAAATATATAAATTTAGGTTTTAAAGGTGGCTGGAAAGAAGCTTATAAAAAGGGAGTAATAAAAGCCATACTTTCTGTTTCTTTGCTTACTCGTGGTACAGACTTGCCATCAGCTGAAATATGTATGAATGTTTCTCCTACCACTTCTTTAGTGAAAGCCAAACAACGTGGTGGGCGTGTGACTCGTCTCGATCCTAATAATCCCAATAAGCATGCTATTGTTGTTGATTTTGTTGATTTGGGAGAAGACGGAAAAAAATCAGGTAACTCTATTTTATTTTATGAAATTTTGGGTGATACTGTGGTATTACCAAGAGTTAAAAAAAATGGGGGAGAATCTGAAGGATTAGAAAATAAAGTAAATGAGGGAATAGTAGATGAAGATAAAAAAGGATTTTTTGAAAAACCTATTATTGAAGGTGTGGAAATTATTGTTGATTTGGAAGTAATGAAAATGTTGGTTTATAGAAAAAAAGAAACAGAAGAAGAAATAATAGAAAAATATCGTGAGATTGTTAAAGGTTTTATTGTTTTTGAAGACTTTTTAAAGATGACTAGTAGAGAAAGGGATAAATTTAAAATAGAAATTGATCATGTTGAAAGAACTGTGAGATTTTTATCGAGAATATTTGGGGTTAATGGAGATCCTGTAAGCAAAACAAATATTCATATGGAGTTAGCTAGAAAAATTTATGGTGATAAAAAATTTGATGACTATTTTTTAAAGTATGAAGAACTTCAGAGAAAACATCTTGTCGAGGCTGTAAGATCTCAAATAACTGTTGATGAATGGTTTGGTAGAGATACTTTTGCTGAAAGGTCTCAAATCAAAGCAACATTTGACGGTTTAGAAGTCGGTCTTAAATATTTAAGTGGTAGATTTGGTTTTTATAACAATCCCGCTACTAATGATAGATATATAGAATTGGCTAAAGAAATCTATGGTGTAAAAGAAGTTGAAGAAGCTTTAGAAAGAAAAAAAGAGGTGGAGAGAAATATATGTAGTGAAGCTGTAAAATCTCAGATAACCGTTGCTGAATGGTTTAATAAAAAAGAAAAGAATAAAAATTTTGAAATAAAATATGGTGATAAAACAATAAGCTTAGTAACTTTAGGTAGTATTTTTGGTATAAAAGGTAATCCTGTCGTAAATATTGTATTTGTAGAATTATCAAAGAAGATTTTTGGTGAGGAAGTTGTTGATGAAATATTATCAAATTATGATTATTGGAAAAAATATAAAACTATTACAGAAAAAAATATCGCTGATGATGAAATCTTAACAGAAATTAGAAAAGAAGAACTTCGTAAAATTATAAAATCTCAGATAACGGTTGATATTTGGGTTAATAATGAAAGAAACAAAAGATCTTCAATCAAAGTAAAAGTTGACGGTTTAGAAGTCGGTCTTAAATATTTAAGTGTTAGATTTGGTTTTTATGATGATCCTGCTATTGCTGATAATTATATAGAATTGGCTAAAGAAATCTATGGTGTAAAAGAAGTTGAAGAAGCTTTAGAAAGAAAAAAAGAGGTGGAGAGAAATCTATGCAGTGAAGCTATAAAATCTCAGATAACACTTAACGAATGGTTATTTAGGCAATCTGTAGACAGAAGAAAAATTTTAGTTATGTATAATGGAAAAAATACTAAACTTCCTACCTTGGCAAATATATTTGGTATTGATGGAAATCCATATGCTAAAGCTACATTCATAAAATTAACAAATAAAATCTACGGCGAAGATGCTGTCAATGAAGCTCTCGACAAAAATAAATAATTTTATCAAAAAATAAAAAAATTCTGTGTCTTTGAAAGTGACAAAATAGGTAAAGATAAAAAGAGTATGGCTTATCATATTACTTATCAGTCAAGTGAAAAAACTTTGGAAACAGAAGAAGTAGAAAAAATACATAAACAATTTTTGGAAAAGTTAAAGAAAAGTGCGGGGGCGTAAGTTAGGTAAAGTTTTGAAATTTATTTTTTAAATTTAAAATATGTCTTTTGGAGAATCATCACATAGAATGTTTAAGCCAAAAAGTCCAGAACAACTAAAAACTCAAGTTGAAGACTCTGAGTTTTTTTGGGAACAATCTCTTATACCTGCAGAGCATAGTGAAGATACGAAAGAAATAATGCAAATGTCAGTAGAAGAACTTAAAGAAAAATATCCAGTTAGGTATAAGATGTATTTGAAGTCTTTTCGTGAATCAAAAAATTTTGAGGGAATACCTGAATCTAACATGACAGATGAAGAAAAGACAGAAATGAAAGAGCTCAAAACCTTGAAAATGCGTCTTAGAATGATGAATAATTTGGATAAATATGTACATGATGGTTCCAATGGAGAGGGTGAAATTAATCTGCGTGAACACCAAGTGAGTGTTTTTGAAGATTTACGAAATTTTTTGGAAAGTGGAGGGACATCTGGTTATATAGAATTACCTACTGGCACTGGTAAGACAGTTATTTTCATCGAATTTTTGCGTGTTTTGGATGTGCCTGTTGTCATTGTCGTGCCGACCAAAGATTTGGTAAGGCAAACTAAAACACGTTTGGATCAGTTTGCTCCAAATCTGGACGTTGGTTCTTTCTTTGGTGAAACAAAAGAGTATGATACAAAAATATCGATAACGACTTATAACTCTTTGCCAAATTTATTAAATAATAATAAATTTGACAAAGAAAATTTGGGTTTGGTTATTTTAGATGAAGCACATGAAACTTTGAGTAAAAAACGTTCAGAGGTTGTGGAAAAACTGAAGAAAGAGTTCTTAGTGGTTGGTTTTACAGCTACCAGTGAATATTCTGAAACAAAAACAGTTGGGAAATTACTAGGCACGGAAATACATCAAATGTCTTTGCGAGAAGCTATTGAATCTGGTGCTTTGGCTCCTTGTAGTGCTATGGTAGCCAAAACGAGTTTTGATATATCAAAAGTAAAAATTAAAGATACAGGGGACTATGATGAAGAAGAACTGGATAAAGTAATAAACGTGGAGGCACGTAATAAGGCTGTAGCAGAAATAGCTACCACTAGTTTTGCTGGTAAACAAAAAATTGTATTTTGTGGCACAAGAAATCATGCTCACAATGTTGCTGAACTTATCCGTGCTAGTGGAGAAACTGTGGAAGTAGTAGTCGGTGACACACAAGATAAAATTGATCAAAAATATAGAGATCTTGGTTATAAAGATGGCTGGAAAGAAGCTTATGACAAAAAAGTAATAAATACCGTTGTTTCAGCAGACCTACTAACACGTGGTACAGATTTACCATCAGCAGAAATATGTCTCAATGCGAAGCCAACTAAATCTCTTGTCAAAGCAAAACAAAGAGGTGGGCGCGTGACTCGTCTTGATCCAAATAATCCTAACAAGCATGCTGTAGTAGTGGATTTTGTGGATGCTGGTGGAAAAGAAGAGTATGCTAGTGATGATAAATTGTTTTTTCAAATTTTGGGAGGTACAGAAATATTACCAATTGGTTCTGATGACTATGGTCAATCTGCTGGTGGTACGAGAAAAGGTACTGGTGTACCAGATATTAAGGGTGTAGAAGGTATTGAAGTTGTGGTTGATTTGGAAGAAATGGAGAGGTTGGTTGCAATAAAGAAAGAAGAAACTATTGAGGAAAAACAAGAGAGATATCGTGAAATTATTAAAGCACAAATTGGTGTTGATGATTTTTGTGCTATGGATTATAGAAAAAGATTGAAATTTAAAATAATAAATGGTAGTAGTATTATAGGGTTGGTTGCCCTATCTAGTATTTTTAGTATTGAAGGTAATCCTATTAATAGAGATGATATTCATATTGCGCTTGCTAAGTTTATCTATGGTGAAGAAGTTGTAAACAAAGTATTAGAAAAATATTCTCCAGATACATATCGTGATGTGGTCAGGTCTCAAATAGATGTCGCTGAATTTTGTAATATGTCACTAGAAAAAAGACGAAATTTTAAGATATCTAATGGTAATTCAGAAATTGGATTGATGGCTTTATCTAGTATATTTGGAATTGAAGGTGACCCAACGAATAAAAATGATATTCTTATATCATTAGCCAAAGCAATTTATGGTGAAGAAGCCATGAATAAAGTGTTAGAAAAGAATTCACCAGAAACGTATCGTGAAATTGTTAAAGGACAAATGGGTGTAGAAGAGTTTTGTGTGATGGGAAAGGAAGAAAAGGAAAAATATAAAGTATCAAACGGCAATCGTGGAATAAGTCTACGTGTTTTATCTAATATTTTTGGTATACATGATAATCCATTGAAAAAAAATAGTGCATTTATAGCTTTAACTAAAGCTATTTATGGCGAAGAAGAAGTTAACAAAGTATTAGAAAAAGATTCATCAGAGGCTTATCGTAAAATAGTCATGGAACAAATGGATGTTGAAAGGTTTTGTAGTATGCCACGTGAAGATAGATTAAATTTTAAAGTAAATAGTGGCATAAAAACAAAAGGTTTATTTGCTTTGTCTAGTATGTTTGGAATCAAAGGTGATCCAACTAGTAAATATCAAGTTCATGTAGCTTTGGCGAGAGTTATTTATGGTGAAGCGGAGGTAAACAAATTTTTAGAGGGTGATTCACCTAAAACATATCGTGAGATTGTTAAAAAACAAATTAATTTTGATGATTTTTGCAATATGAATATCGGAGAAAGGCAAAAATTTAAAATAACGAATGGCAGTATCGTTAAAGGTTTGTTTGCTTTATCTAGAGTTTTTGGTATTGAAGGTAACCCTATAAAGAAAAAAAATGTACATATATCTTTAGCTAGAGCCATCTACGGCGAAGAAGCTGTTAATGAAGCACTTGCAAAAAAGAAATAATTTTGTCAAAAAATAAAAAAAGTGTTATGCTAATGTTAATTCATAAACAATTTTTGGGGCTGAGGTGAGGTAAATAATTATTTTTTTAACTTTATAAATATGTCTTTTGGAGAATCATCCCATAGAATGTTTGAACCAAAAAGTCTAGAAGAATTAGAAACTCAAGTGAAAGACTCTGAGTCTTTTTGGGAACAATCTCTTATACCTTCTGAGTATCGTGAAGATACAGAAGAAATAATGAAAATGTCAGTCGAGGAAATTAAGGAAAAATACCCAGCTAGATATAAAATATATTTGCAGTCTTTACGGGAATTGAAGAGTGTAGAAAAAAATCATGATGGGAAAATGACATTAAAAGAATTTGACGCCTTTAGGTTGCGTCTTAGAATGATGAACAATTTGAATGAATATGTTCATAAAATTTCTAATGGAGACAAGGAAACACATTTGCGTGAACATCAGGTTTCTACTTTTGAAAAATTACGTGATTTTTTGGAAAGTGGTGGAAGTTCTGGTTATATAGAATTGCCTACTGGCACTGGCAAAACAGTTGTTTTTATTGAATTTTTGCGTATTTTAGATGTACCTTCTATTGTTGTGGTACCAACAAAAAATTTGGTAGAGCAAACATTGGCACGTTTGGAGCAATTTGCCAAAAATTTGAAGGTTGGTGCTGTTTATAGTAAAGCCAAAGATTATGGTTCAAAAGTTTTGGTGACTACATATGATTCGTTACCAAATTTAATAGATAATGAAAAATTTGATTTGGATGATCTTGGACTTGTAATTTTGGACGAAGCACATGAATCTCTTAGTAAAAAACGTTCAGAAGTTGTAGAAAAGCTAAAAGAAGCATCAATTGTAATAGGTTTAACAGCAACTAGTGAATATTCAGATACAAAAAATGTTGAAAATCTTCTCGGTGAAAAAATACATGAAATGTCTTTGCGTGAAGCAATAGAAAGTGGTGCTCTGTCAGCTTGTAGTGCTATGGTCGCTACTACAAAAGTAGATATTTCCAATGTTATCATAAAAAGTAATGGTGAATATGATGAAAAAGAATTATCAAAAGCTATAAATATTGAGGCTAGAAATAAAGCTGTTACTGAGATGGCTACTAATACTTTTGCAGGTAAACAAAAAATTCTTTTTTGTGGAAGTGTTGACCATTGCAGAGAGCTTGCTGATAGAATAAATAAAGCTGGCGAAGTGGCTGAAGTAGTTGTAGGTGAAACTCAAGATAAAGTAGAAGAAAAATATATAAATTTAGGTTTTAAAGGTGGTTGGAAAGAAGCTTATAAAAAAGGTGTAATAAAAGCTGTTCTTTCTGTAGATTTAATAACACGTGGTACTGATTTACCTTCGGCAGAAGTTTGTATGAATGTATCACCAACAGCCTCTCTGGTACGTGCAACACAACGTGGTGGACGCGTGACACGTCTCGATCCTAATAATCCTAATAAACATGCCATCGTTGTTGATTTTGTCGATTTAGGAGAAGATGGAAAACATTTTGGTAATTTTAAATTGTTTTATGAAATTTTGGGTGATACTGTTGTAGTACCAAAATCTAGTGGTAGTAGTGTAATTGAAGGTTTAATGGGGGATGAAAGAACTATTATAAATAAAGAAAAAGAGGAGAAAGGATTTTTTGAAAAACCTGTTATTGAAGGTTTGGAAGTGGTGATTGATTTAGATGAAATGGAAAGATTGGTTCATAGGAAAACAGAAACTGTTGAAGAAAAACAAAAAATATACATTGATTTAATTAAAAAAGGATTTACTCCTGAGAAATGGTTATCTTTAACAAGTTTAGAACGTGGCAATGTTAGGATTTTAGATTTTACCTTAATAAAAGTGGCGCGTATTTTTGGTATGTCTGGTAATCCTGTTGGATATTATGACGTACAAATAGAACTAGGTAGAAAGATATATGGTGATGATGCAATAAATGAGGCCTTAAAGGAATTGGATAGGAAGAATTCTCCAGAATATTTTAGCAATATAATTAAAGCAAAATATTCTGCTTTTGATTGGGTAAATATGAAGGCCCCAGATAAAAAAGAATTTAGTGTTGATGATAAAGGACTAGTCGCTATTTCTCGTATTTTTGGAGTAAGTCATGATCCTGTTAATAATAATGAAGTATATTTGGTTTTAGGTAGAAAGATATATGGTGATGATGCAATAAATGAGGCCTTAAAGGAATTGGATAGGAAGAATTCTCCAGAATATTTTAGCAATATAATTAAAGCAAAATATTCTGCTTTTGATTGGATAAACATGAAGACCCCAGATAAAAAAGAATTTAGTGTTGATGATAAAGGACTAGTCGCTATTTCTCGTATTTTTGGAGTAAGTCATGATCCTGTTGGTAATCATGAAGTACATTTGGTTTTAGGTAGAAAGATATATGGTGACGAAGACATAGATAAAGAGTTAGAAAAGCCCGTAAAAATTTATAGTAAAATAATTAAAGAAAAATATAGTGCTCAAGAATGGGTGAATATGTCTTCTTATGATAGGAAAAATTTAGTTATAGAAGGTAGAAGTTCTTTTGCTGTTTATAATATATTTTTATCAGGTAATTCTTCTCGTGGTTTAAAAGCGCATTTGGCAGCTGGAAGAAAAATTTATGGCAACGATGTTATTGATGATATTTTGTCAAAAAACAAAAAGCGTGTTATAATAAGATCAGCTTAACTTTAAAACTTAATCGCCTGTCCTATGTTTGAAACAAGTAAAGATCTACTTTTTGTAGTTCTATCTCTTTCTATATTTTGGTTTACGATATTTCTTTGTTGGTTGCTTTATCAAGCAGCAAGAACTTTGCGTAATATCAACAGAATCGCTGAGATTTTGACTGAAAAGTTGGAACTCATTAGTGAAGCTGTTACCTTTATGCGTGATAGAGTAGATCATCTTTCAAGTAAAATGGGAGTAGTGAGTAGTATGCTTTCTGGTTTAGTAGAAAAATTTATTGTTGGTAAGATTGCTGGTAATTTAGATGATAGAATGACTAAGAAAAGTAATATGAAGAAAAAAAAGAAGTAAGGATTAAGAATTAAGGAATACCTGTCTAATTAGATGGGTATTTTTTTATCAAAATTTCCCCCTCCTATTAGGAGGGGTTAGGGGAGGTCTGGAGTTTAATAAAATGTTTTATCTTGCTAAAGACCCCCTCTAACTCCCCCTACTAAAAAAAGAAATCTTTGTTTTGAATTAATTTTTTTGACTTGATTTTTAATGTGATTTAACGTAAAATACAAAGACTTTTAAGTAATTGAAAGTATAGTCAATTAATTAGGTTTTAACTTAAGAAACCTGCCTGCCGGCAGGCAGGGATCCCTCCTTGCATAATCGGAGGATCATGATGAATGTAACCCTATGGACTTCGTCCACCTTCACGTTCACTCACATTATTCTATTCTGAATGGTCTTACTAAGGTAAAGGCCTTGGTTAAGGCTGCCAAAGCCAAGGGTTTTAAAGCTTTGGCTTTGACTGATTATGGTTCGATGTACGGCGCTATTGAATTTTATCAAGTTTGTTTGGCTGAAGAAATCAAGCCTATTATTGGTTTTGAGGCTTATGTTATGTCTGGTAGCAGAAACAATTTAGAAGAAGACAAAAGTATTTATCGTCTTATGTTATTAGCGGAGAATTTTGCTGGTTACCAAAATTTGATGAGGTTATCTTCGCGTGGACATTTGGAAGGGTTTTATCGTGACAAACCTTGTGTGGATAGAGAATTGTTGCGTGAATATGCGCCTGGTATGATAGCTTTGTCAGGACCAATTGAGGGTGAAGTTCCCCAACTTTTGAAAGCCGGCAAAATTGAAGATGCCAAAAAAATTGCTTTGGAAATGCAAGAAATTTTTGGTAAAGGAAATTTTTATTTGGAAATGCAAGATCATCCTGCCATTTCTGGACAGCTGGATGTAAATACCAAACTTATTCAGATTGGCAAAGAATTGGATATTCCGCTCGTAGTTACTCGTGATGTTCATTATTTAGATTTTGCTGATGCTGAGGCTCAAGATATTTTGCGTTGTATTTCTAATGGTTGGAGAGTGGATCAAAGTGATAGAGAGGATTATCGTCAAGTCGATCGTTCACTCAATTCAGCCGAAGATATTATTTCTCGTTTTCGTCATGTGCCGGAAGCTCTGGAAAATACGGTGAAAATTGCTGAGAGAATTAATTTGGAGATTCCACTTGATGTCTGGCATTTCGCACCTGTGGATATTCCTGAAGGCAAGACTTATGATGATGTTTTGCGTGAATCAGCTTTTGCTGCCGCTCCAAATTTTTATCCGGAAGTTACCAAAGAAATTACAGATAGACTTGATTATGAACTTGATATCATCAAGACAAAGGGTTATTCTCCATACTTTTTGTGTGTAGGTGATTATGTGGGTTATGCCAAGCGTAGTGGTATTGTTGAATCTACTCGTGGTTCGGCTGCTGGTTCTTTGGTCTCATATGTTTTGGGAATTACTACAGTGGATCCTATGCGTTTCAATCTGCCTTTTGAACGTTTCCTCAATCCTTTTCGTCCTAGTCCACCCGATGTGGATACTGACTTTGCCGATGATCGTCGTGGTGACATGATCAAGTACGTGACCGAAAAATATGGTGCTGACAAAGTTGCACAAATTATTACTTTTGGAACCATGGCGGCCAGAGCGGCGGTGCGTGATGTTGGTCGTGCTTTGGGTTTGTCTTACAATTTTTGTGATCAAGTAGCCAAACTTATTCCTCAAGGCTCACAAGGTTTTCATATGACTATTGATAGAGCTTTGGCAGAAGAACCAGAACTGAAAAAATTGTACGATGTTAACGAAGATGTGAAGCGTCTTTTGGATTTGGCGCGCAAAGTCGAAGGTTGTAATCGTCATACGTCTATGCATGCCGCTGGAGTTGTTATTTCTCCAACACCTTTGACAGATTTTACTCCAGTTCAACGTGAAGTTGGTGGTACCAGAATTGTTACTCAGTATGAAATGCATGCTGTAGAAACTGCTGGAGTTTTGAAAAACGATTTTCTAGGAATTCGCAATTTGTCTATTCTTGGAAATGCTATGGTGATTGTCGAGAAAACTACTGGCGATAAAATAGATATTTACAATTTGCCACTTGATGATAAAGAAACTTTTGAAATGCTAGCTCGTGGTGAAACTATGGGAACTTTTCAGCTTGGAGGATCCGGTATGACTCGTTGGCTCAAAGAATTGAAGCCAAGTAATATAAACGATATTATGGCAATGGTAGCTCTGTATCGTCCTGGTCCAATGGAAGCTATCCCTGAATATATCAAAAGAAAATATAATCCAGAGCTTGTGTCTTATCTTGATCCACGCATGGAAAAATATTTGGGTGCTTCTTATGGTTTGCTCGTGTATCAAGATGATGTGATGCTCACAGCTATTCATTTGGCTGGTTATGATTGGATGGAAGCAGACAAATTTCGTAAAGCCATGGGTAAAAAAATTCCTGAAGAAATGGCAAAACAAAAAATAAAATTTTATGATGGTTGTCTAAATATTGGTAAATTAAAAAAACAAACTATTGATGAACTTTGGCACGCGATTGAACCGTTTGCTGCTTATGGTTTCAACAAAGCACATGCCGCTAGTTATGGCATCGTGGCTTATCAGACTTCATACATGAAGGCACATTATCCTGTGCAATATATGACAGCCGTACTACAAGCTGAATCAGGGGATGCCGACAAAGTTTCAGCTATTGTCGGAGAGTGTCGTCGTCTTGGGATTGATGTGTTACCACCTGATGTCAACGAAAGTTTCAAATCTTTTGCTATGGTTTCGAAGCCGGGTGAAAAAGGTCGTATTCGTTTTGGTCTCTCTGGTATCAAAAATGTGGGTGAACATATTTGTGAAGTGATTTATCGTGAAAGAAAAGAACATGGTCCTTATCAATCTTTAGAAAATTTGATTGATAGAGTAGCTGACAAAGATTTGAACAAAAAATCTTTGGAAAGTCTAGCTCAATCGGGAGCTCTTGATTGTTTTGGTATTGATAGAGCTGTTCTTATGTCAAGTAGTGAAAATATTTTACTGTATCTTCGTCAAGGTAGAGACAACAAAAATACCAATCAAGATTCACTTTTTGCGGGTACCAGTATTGATGTAGATTCCAAAGTAACTTTGCAGAGTGCTGAACCTGCTACGATGGAACAAAAACTGGCTTGGGAAAAAAATTTACTTGGTATTTATGTTTCTTCTCATCCTTTTGTTTATTATGAAAAATTTTTGAAAAATAAAGTATTGAATTTGTCTGAAGTAGAAAGTTTTGATCGTGATGCTTGGGTTGTCGTTGGTGGTGTGATTGATTCACTAAAAAAAATGATTACCAAAAAAGGTAAAGTTATGATGTTTGTAACTATTCAAGATAGAACTTCTAGAATGGAATTACTTATTTTCCCAAAAACGTATGAAGAAACGAAAGATTCTTGGGTGGAAGGTAATGTGGTTTGTGTTGTAGGCAAGACTCCAAAAGAAGAAGGGGATAACAAGATTTTTGTAGAAAAAGCCTATGTTCTTACCAAACAAAATATTGGAGAAATAAGTAATTATCTTGTAACTATCAACAAATCAAAAGAAGAAAATGTGGATGTAAAACCAGATAAATATATTATTATAAATATTAATAAAAATGATTTAACCCAAAATCTGGAAGCTATAAAATCTTTTTTGCAACAAAGTAAGGGAGAGTATTTCGTTTATTTTCAAATGGGTACTGACAAGATGAAAACCAATTTTCAAGTTGATTATTCAGAGAGTTTTGAGATTGAGTTGAAGAAAATTGCGCCAAGTATTAATGTGGAAGTTAAGTAAAATTTGAAATTATTTCAATTTATCTCGATTTATTAAAACATTCCGCCCAAGGCGGATCCGCCTTGGGCGGAAAAAACATTAAAACAACTTTGATCTGAAAGTTGTTTTTTATTTGAAGGTTTTTTGGCTTAGCTATTGACTTTTTGGCTAAAATATGGTACTAGTTTCGTATAAGTTCTTTGACAATTTGCTTGTTTTTATAGCTTTGGGTGGAAATTTGTTCTTATTTGCAAGGACGTATTTTTTCCCAAAGCTAGTAGCTTCGGGTTGAGACTGAAAGACGTCGCCAGGTTGGTCGACGTTTTATTTTTCTGTTTTCCGTTTTTCGTGAGGTTTTTTAAAATGATCCGCATCGCCATCAACATCTTCGTCTTCATCATGTTTGCCTTCACTTTCTCCTGCACCAACGGTGTCGATTTCGTGTTTTATGGTGACGTCTCTTATGACATCGCCGAGGACGCGATGGACTCGGTCAACGTTGACGTCGTCGACACTTTGACGGAGGACACGTTCGTCATCAACGTCGACACATCGGATGAGGAAGATGCATTTTCCTTCCTCGATATCTGGCATAAGTCCCCTTGCGGACAGGCGCAGGAGTGCGGGTCGTTCAACAACTTCGCGTGCCCGGCCTCGTCTGATTCGTGTGCAGTGTCCGGATGTGTGTCTGGATGTTGCGTGGTTGTGCCGGACAGTCCGGACTGCTGCCACGAGGATGTCGACTGCGCCGAGGATGAGACATGCGACGGGGGGAAGTGCAAGAAGTTCACCTGTCCGCCCGTGGGATTGCCCGGAGAGTGCTTCGAGTTCAGCGTTCCCTACAGGAACGTCTGTTTCACGAAGTATCTCCCGTCGGCTGTTTGCACCTCGCAGCGTCCAGTCGAGTGTCGTCACGACACCGACTGCTGGGACGACAGCACCTGCGTTGAAAACCATTGTCAGCAGTTGAACTGTCTGGCAGGGTTGGACGCAGGGTGCTACGAAACCGACGTTTCACCGTTCGCGGCAGACTGGAGGTGTATTTACGACCTCCAGTCCGACGGCACGGTCTGCGACGACGGCGACGCTTGCACCGACGTCAGCACCTGCCACTCCGGCCAGTGCCGGGGTGTGGGTCTGGCGGGCTGTAACCCGCCGTAGCAAGCAAATAGGCAAGGGACTTTGGCGCGAGAACTTAGAGGGAACTCGCGCCATTCCCTACAGAGTATTTCTTGTGAAAAGGAATATTGTGTAGGTAAAAATAACTAAAGTAACCGGATTTTTGTCTGGTTATTTTCATTTATTTTGATTTTGCTGTATAATTGATTAGAGTTAATTGAAAAATAGTAAATAGTATACAGACAACAGTAAATAGTCAATTACATGCAAAAACAAGAAATAAATCATTTTACAGATCTTATTGCTTGGCAAAAAAATCATGAATTTGTTCTTAATGTTTATTTGATTAACAAAGATTTTCCTCGTGAAGAAATGTTTGGATTAACAGATCAATTGAGAAGAGCATCTTCATCGATTACAGCAAATATTGCAGAAGGCTATGGTAGATATTATATTAAAGACAAAATTAGATTTTACTATCAAGCACGCGGATCAAATACTGAATGTCAAAATCATCTTATTTTAGCTCATGATTTAAAATATATTCAAGAAGAAGATTATAATAAAATAAAAATGATTTGCTTTGAAGGATATAAGATTTTGTGTGGACTTATAAAAGCTACGAATAATCAAATAACCAAAAATGATTAGATTTATTTACTGTTTACTATTGTCTGTTTACTTTTAACTAGAGTTTATGCACTGTCCCGTATGTAATTCAAAAGAAACCAAAGTTGTAGATTCTCGTTTGACGCAGGATTCTTTTGCAGTACGACGTCGTCGGGAATGTACCAAATGTCAGTACCGTTTTTCTACTATGGAAGAAATGGAATTATTAGATATTATTGTTGTAAAAAACAATGGTAAGAGAGAAACCTATGCTCGTACTAAAATAGAAAAGGGTATTATGCATTCACTTTCTAAGCGTCCTTTTTTGCAAGAAAGTTTTGATAGAATGATTCACAATATTGAACGTGATATCCAAAAAAGGAATAAGCGTGAAATTGCCAGCAAAGAAATAGGTGAGTTGGTGATGAAACATTTGAAAAAATTTGATAAAATAGCCTATATACGTTTTGCTTCTATTTATCGTGCTTTTGAGGATGTAAGCAATTTCAAAAAAGAAGTAAATTCTCTTTAATTTTAAAAATTTTTTATGGATATGAAAAAAATTGTTTTTACTGTTGTTATTTCAGTTTTAGTAACATCTGCAATTTTGGGAACAGCTTTTTATTTTTGGCAAAGTGAGCAAAATCAAAAATTGCTTTCTTTGATGGAACAAAAAAATCTACAAGTGTCAGAAAAACAAATTAGCAAAGAAGAAATAGGAGAAACAAAAAAAGAAGAAAATATACTAGTTACAGAGGTGACTAATGAACCTGTGGTCTCATTGTCAGAGACTCATGTCAATAGACTTTTTACTATAGATTATCCAAGTGACTGGGTAAAACAATTAAATGAATCAGGTGGTTTGATGGCTATTTTACCTCCAGATGACGATCATAGTGTTGTGACTGTTCGTTATGTTACTTCTTATGATGATATTGCTTCTTGTGATTTGACTACACGTGAATGGCCAGATATGAAGTCTACTGTAGTGGATACAGCGGAAGGAAGCAGATTGATAAAGTATGAAGCTGTAAATAGATTTCAGGAAAAAGAAATTGCTTTTGTAGCTGTGTCTGGAGAAGTTGGTAGTGTAGCTCATGATTGTACTATTATTGATTTTGAAGATGTTTGGACTTCTCACAAGACAATTGCTTCTCAAATAATAAATAGTGTCAAATTAAGAAAATAACAATTTTATTATGGACAAAGAAAAAACTAAAAAAGTAGAAGAACCGACCAAAGAAAATAAAGTAAATTTGGAAAAAAAAGATGATACCAAACAAGATGTGCCAGAATATGTGGGGCCAAAATTTTATGGTACGGAGCATCCTTTAAAAGAAGGTGACACTACTAGTATTAGCAATGAAAGTTTGCATGACCTTATAGAAAAAAATATCAAGTGGTCACAAGTGATTTACAATCAAAATAAAAAAATTAAACGTCGTTTGACAATGCTTGTGATAGGAAATTATTTACGTTTATTTTTGATTTTGGCTCCAATTTTGCTTACTATTCTTTATTTACCAGAAATTTTGGCTAAGTTCAACGAATATTTTGGTCAATATTTGAATATGAACGTAGGTGGTACTAATTTGAATTTGTTGGATGTTTTGAAAAATGGGGGTACTTCGAATATAGATCCAGCGCAATTACAAAAAATATTGCAAGCTACAAAATAATATTTTTAAATTATTTTATACAAAAAATAATCTCAAAAATGAGATTATTTTTTTTATAAAAGTTATGCACAAAACAATGGTTAATTTAGTCAAAAAATGGTATAATCTATAGCATAGATGTGATGCATTGATAAAGATTTATTTTCAATGTATTTTTCGTATAGTAGCTATGCATCGTAACAAAAATTTAACTGTTTCAAAAATCTTGATTTATGGCTTAATCATAGGCATATTTTTGTTATTTCCAAAAAGTTCTTTTGCTATTTTGTATGCACCTGGTCAAACACTTGATCCTGCTTGTTTACCAACTGATCTTAATTGTGGTGTTTATCCTTCTGTTTCTTTGACAACTTCTACCTATGCTGTTGGTGATATTTTGTTCGCCAGTACCACTGATAGTTTTGCTTTATTAAATTTGGGTACGCCAGGACAATTTTTGAAAGCGACAGCTTCTGGCATTGTTTGGGATAGTATCCCGGGTGGTGGTGATTTACTTTCTACTAATAATCTTTCTGAATTAACTAATACTACAGACGCTCGTTCCAATTTAGGCTTAGTCATCGGTACCAATGTTCAAGCCTTTGATGCTGGACTTTTAGATATTGCAGGTCTATCTTTTGCTGATGGAAACTTTTTGGTTGGTAATGGTACCAATTGGGTAGCTGAGTCAGGTGCAACTGCTCGTACTTCACTTGGTCTTGGTAGCGTGGAAAACACAGCCTTGTCAACTTGGACAGGGAATACCAGTATTTCAAGTATTGGTACTATCACGACAGGTACCTGGCAAGGTAGTGTCATAGCTAGTACATACTTGGCAAGTAATGTAATGTTGTCAGGAGAGAATATTTCATCATTAACAAATGATGCAAATTACGTTACAACCACTCAAGCAACAAGTCTAGCAAAAGCTGCAATTTCTACATCAGGCTTGGCTTTGAATTATGCTAACGGAGTGATTAGTGTAGCTAGTGGTTATAATATTCCACTTACAGCTTCAACAACAAATTGGAATAATGCTTACAACATCGTCAATGCTTCTTCAACAAATTGGAATAATTTTTATAACACACCAAGTGATAGAATAAGTTTGGGAACAGGCTTGGTCTGGAGTGGAAATACTATCCAAGCAAATACAGGATATAATATTCCACTAACAGCAAGTACTACTAATTGGCAAACAGCCTTTTCTTGGGGCAATCATGCAGGTGCTGGATATTTAACAAGTTATACTGAGGCAGATCCAATTTGGACAGCCGCTAGTTCAACATATTTGACAACAACAACAGCAAACTCAACATATTTAACACAAGCAAATGCAATATCTACATATCTTTCTTTAGTAGATTGGAATGCAACAACAACGGATGCTTTGACAGAAGGGATTATTAATAAATATTATTCAGATACTCTTGCAAGGAATTCTCTTTCGAGTACAGCTTTGGGTTTGACTTATAATAATACCAATGGACAATTTAGTTTAACTTCAGGTTATAACATTCCACTAACAGCAAGTACAACCAATTGGCAAACAGCCTTTTCTTGGGGCAATCATGCCGGTGCTGGATATCTGACAAGTTATACTGAAACAGATCCAATTTGGAATTCTGTTAGTTCTACATATTTAGCGACGACTACTGCCTCAAACACTTATTTGGCTATAGCTAACAATTTGTCAGATTTAAATAGTTCTTCTACTGCTAGAACAAATTTAGGCTTAGTCATCGGTAATAATGTCCAAGCTTATAATTCTAATTTAGCAACTTTGGCTGGTTTGAGTACTTCTCCTGATTATAATTTTATTATTTCAAAATCTGGTAGTTGGGGATCTTTTGGAGCTACTACAGCTAAAACTTATATGGGAC
>JAQUAW010000015.1 GCA_028687045.1 Patescibacteria group bacterium | reverse complement strand
CGGTCCGATGAGTTTGCTTGTTTATACCAATGGTGAAAAAGAGAAGTATGATGTGATGCATGAGTTTTTTCAATTTTTGAATGAAAATTTAGGTGAATCATCTGCTTATTTATCTTTGGACTTTTTAGGTTTTGTGATGGAACGTCATGATGGTCTGAGTATTGGTCAGAGACTGGAAGATGCTGTTGCACAAGTAGATTATATTTGTCCGATGATGTATCCTTCTCATTATCCTATCGGGCATCTTGGTTTAGCTAATCCTGCAGATTATCCAGGTGTTGTGATAGAAAATGGTATGAAACAGGGCTTGTCATATTTTACAGACACCAAAGCACAAATTCGTCCTTGGATTCAAGCTTTCAATATTGGGGCAGTCTATGATGCGAGTAAAATTCGTGCACAAATTGATGCTGTAGAAAAATATACTGACGCTGGATGGTTACTGTGGAATGCGGCGAATAGGTATAGTGGTGCGGGCTTGCTTCGAGAATGATTATTTTTGTTTAAGGGTTTATAATTTTAAGAAAATAAAGAGATATAATTGAGATAAAATAGAGATGATTTATTTACCTTAAAAAAAATTATTTTATGGGAGGGGAAAAGGATTATAAAAAATTTTATCAGACAGATATTTGGCAGATAGCTTTTGATCTTTTGAAAAAAGTATATAGTTTGAGTTTAAAGTTTCCTGAAGTAGAAAAGTATGCATTAACTAGTCAAATTAGACGTTCATCAAATTCAATTTTAGCTAATTCTGCTGAGGCTCATGGTAGGTTTTATTTTAAAGATAAAATCAGAGTAATGTACATTGTGCGTGGTGAACTAGAAGAAACACAAAGTCATTTATGGGTAGCTTATTCACAAAAATATATTAATAAAGAGGATTTTCTTAAATTGGGAAAAGATTATGAAAATCTAAAAGTAAAAATTAATAATCAAATAAACAATTGGCACGAACAAAATAAAAAATAAAACATATAAATTTGTATCATCTCAATCTTGTCTTAATCTTATCTCCATTTTATCTCAATTATATCTCAATCTATTATGGACAAAAAAAACGTTTACAAACCCTCATACCTCATCGAACTTTGTAAAAAGTACAATCTTTCACCTAGCAAAAAATACGGGCAGAATTATCTGATGACAAAAATTTATATTGACAAAATGCTCGAAGCTGGAGAAATAAACAAGGACGATTTGGTTGTAGAAGTCGGTCCTGGTTTTGGTGTGCTTACTTTTGCTTTGGCTGAGAAAGCTGGGAAAATTGTATCTTTTGAAATCGAACAAAAACTGCGAGAATATTGGGAAGATAATGCTTTAGAAAATTTGGAAATTATTTGGGGAAATGCTCTTGAAAAATTTTCAAGTTTACAATCGCAATATAAGAAATATAAAGTAGTTGCGAATTTACCTTATCAAATTACTTCAGCTATTTTGCGAATGTTTTTGGAACTTGAAAACAAACCTGAAAGTATGGTTATTATGGTTCAAAAAGAAGTTGCGCAAAGGATTACAGCCAAGAAAGGTGATATGAGTGTTTTGGCTATTTCTGTACAATATTATGGTCAGCCAAAGGTTGTTGCCAAAGTTACCAAAGGTAATTTTTGGCCATCTCCAAAAGTAGATTCTGCTGTTTTGTTGATTAATAATATAAAATCACCAAATAATGATTTTTCTGATGAACGTTTTTTTGAAGTCGTGAAGGCTGGCTTTGCTCAAAAGAGAAAACAACTTTGGCGTAATTTGTCACAAGGTCTGAAATTAGATGCTGAAAAGGTAAAAGTAATTTTAGTAGAAGTTTGTGGTAATGAAAAAATTAGAGCTGAGGAATTGGGAGTGGCGGAGTGGGTGGAAGTAGTCAAAAGTCTGTAAAGTCTATAAAAATAATATACCAATATACAAATTTTACGAATGATACTAATATTACAAATTTTTGCTGAGTTAATAAGTATTAGTATTATTGGTATCATTAGTACCATTGGTATATTAGTATATTTACGTGTGGATGCTTTTTCATTGTGGCTTTTCTATTTTTTTGCTATAATGTATTTACATTATATCTTTATTTCACATGGAAGAAGATAAACAACAAAAACAACTTTCTTCTAGCCAGAAAACTGGCTTTGTTTTGTTGTTTGTATTTTCTTTATTAACAGTTGGTTTGAGTTTTTTACAAATTAGAAATAATATCTATAATCCTTTTGCACTAAAAATTTCACAAGCGGATGTAAATGCTATGCAAGCACTTCAATATGATGAAAATACTAAGTTGCAACAAATAGATACTGATCAAGATGGTCTAAATGATTATGAAGAAATAAATTTTTATAATACTAGTCGTTATTTGCCAGATACTGATTCTGACGGTTTAAGTGATAGAGAAGAAATTGACAATGGGACTGACCCTGTTTGTCCAGAAGGTAAACAATGTTCACAAGAGGAGTTTGCTACTGCCTCTAGTAGTGAAGCAAATATTTCACCTTTGTTATCAAGTATACAGACACCTGAAGATATTTTATTGAATAGTCAGATTTCTGGTTTATCTAATACAAATACCTCGTCAACTTCAGATATTGATTTAAGTTCTGTTATAAATGATCCTATTGCTTTGAGAAAAATGTTGATTGAGAGTGGAAAAGTTACTGAAGCTGATTTGAAAGGCGTTGACGATGCTACACTTCTAAAAATGGCTCAAGATTCTTTTGGTCAGTTAAAAACTGTACCTGCTAATACTAATATTGGACAATAATAATTATGCCTAAATTTTACAAAAATAAAATCTTTTTATCGGTATTTGTAGGTTTTTTTGTTCTTGTCCAGATTTTTGGTGTATTTTTTGCTAGACCTGTTTATGCTATTCCTGTTGAAGATTTTGCATTACAGTCTTTGGGTGTAAATCAAGTTGTGAAAGACAATACTGAAAAAGCTTTACTTTCGGCAGCTTTGGGTTCGCTTGTTAGTGGAGCTTCTTATTTTATGCGCAAACTTGCTTATGATAGTGCCAAATATATTGCCTCTGGTGGCAAAGGGCAAGGTGCTCTAGCTTTTCAAGAAGGTCCTGGAGAATATTTCAAAAATTTAGCAAATGATACCGCAACCGATGCTATTGGTAGTTTTGGATCTTCCGTTGGTCTCAATTTGTGTCAGCCTGCTAGTTTGAAAGTTTTGACAGGTTTACAGACAAGTCTTAGTAATATTTATAATGATGTCAACTCTATTGGATCCACCGCAGCAGCGGCGTCCAAGGCTATTGGTGATAGTGCCAAGGGAGGCACTTATTCTGGTTCAGGATCAGATGTTTATGGTGCAGGTTCTGCTGCCGTCAATGGTGGTCAAGCCAAATGTAGTTGGTCAGAATTCAAAAATAATTGGTCAGAAGTACCAGATATGTTTGGTAAAGATTCTTTTTCAGAAAGATTTGCAAGCTCTCTTGATGCTACTCAAAGTGATTTTGGTGTAGCTTTGGCAGCTTTGTCCAAATTGGATCAACTGACAGCTGATAAAAAAGAAGCTGCTTTGGTAGAAAGATTGGAAGGTAATGGTTTCAAAGCTGTTAAAGAAACTATTTCTAATAAAGTCAAAACACCAGCTAGTACTGTAGCTGAAGAAAGTAAGAGTGGTACTGCCAAAAGTCTTGGTGAACAAAGTGCTAGTCAAATAGCTGGTCTTTATGGTTCTCAAGCTGTTTCTATTATTCCAGCTGCTTTATCAGTATTTACCAGTACTTTGGTTTCAGATCTCTTAGCTAAGATATTTACCAAAGGTACTTTGCCTCAAGCTGGTGGTGATGCTCTTGATTTCGCAGCTTCTACCTTGAATAATAATAGAAAAATAGCAGATAGTGTTTTTTCTTTTTTGGTAGCTGGTGTACCTCAGCGTAGCTTGAGTAATTATGATATTATCAATCAATATAGTTCTTGTAATGATAATCCTGGTTTGAATAATTGTGTTATGGATGGAGATTTGGTACAGGTTTTACAACGAGCTAGATCAGGTAATCCTATGACTATAAGCGAAGCTTTGGATCCTAAATCAAATTTTTTACACGGTAGTTGGCAACTTATTCCTCCAACTGATATTGTAAATAATACTGATCGTGGTTGTTACAACAAAGCTTATTGTTATTCCAATATTCAAAAATTGCGTAAAGCTCGTATTTTACCACTTGGTTTTGAAATTGCTGCACAGAAGTCTAATCCTGATAATCCTGTAACTTTGGCAGAAGTCGTAAGTCGTTATAATGATTGTAATGATAATCTTATACCAGATTCAGCACATCCTTATTGTCATTTGATAGATCCAAATTGGCTTTTGGAAGTACCAGATGCTTTGTGTGAGTCAACCGTTATTGGACCTCAGTTAGCTTATGAAGATACCAATCAACGTGCTTCTGAGTGTGCAGATTTTTCGACTTGTTTAGCTTATGATGACAAAGGTCAATGTAAATCTTTTGGTTATTGTACACAAGAAAAAAATGTCTGGGATATGCCAGGTCAAAGTTGTCCTGAACAATTTGCGACTTGTAAGACTTACACTTCACAAAATGGTACCATATCATCATATCTTTCTCGTACTATTGATTATGGTACTTGTAATATTAGTTCAGTAGGTTGTAAAGCGTATAGTACTTACAAGATCAATGAAAACTGGGTTCCTGATAATCAGATTAATTTGTCTGAACAATCTGTTGGCAATCAACAAGTACTTTATTTTAATAATAAAATTGATAATTATACTTGTCCTGATAGTGAAAATGGCTGTAGTTTGTTTCTTTATCAAGGAGCTACTACTACTCAAGATGTGTATTTGAAAAAAGCTCCAGAGTATTTGGGTTGCTATGATGCTAATCCTGCTACTCCTTATATTATAGATTGGCCACAAAGTAAATCAGATTTGACTAAACTGGCCGAATCAATTGCTGACCCTCAAAAATGTTCAGATTTTTCACAAGTCTGTATAGAAGAAGAAGTTGGCTGTGAGGAATACTCCTCAAAAAATGGGGGAACGTCATTGACAGGTGTAGTTGGTAATAATTATTGTCCAAATTCTTGTGTTGGTTATGAGACTTTCAAACAAGAAAAAACAAATTTTGAAGGTGAGAAATTTCCATTATATTTTATACCATCTAAGGGTCAAAGTTGTGCTGCTCAATATGTAGGTTGTGATGAATTTACCAGTTTAGCTGCTAGTACAGGAGAAAAATTGGAATATTATAGTGACTTGAAATATTGTCAGCAACCAGATAGTGAAAATGCCAAGACTTATTATTCTTGGGAAGGTTCTGATACTCAAGGTTATGTTTTGAAAAAACATAATTTGTTACAAGTTGATGCTACGGCCGAAGATTATTTGGCTGGTTTAGGTATGAGTACTTCTTCTACAGCTGAGTTGGCAGTTGAGGGTTCCCCTGCGTATGTAAATGATAATAAGACTGTATTGGAGGAAGAAAATTTCAAATATTGTAATGCCACCAATTATGATCTTTTAGTTCATAATCCTTTTAGTTTGGATGTGGCTAGTAGTGATTGTCGTGCTTTGTATGATGATGCTGGTAAAGTTTATTATCGTCTTTTGTCAGAAACAGTGACTATCTCTGAACAATGTCAGCCTTTGCGCAAGACTAGTCCTGAATTTTATAAAGATAATAATTTAATAAACAGTACTTGTTTAGCTAAGGGTGGAAAATGGGATGGTCCAAATCCTGGTGGTTCTTGTATGCGTTGTACTAATGGTGGTACTTATGTGGCTGATGGTAACTATTGTAAATATTGGTCAATAGCAACTGAAGCTGAAAGTTGTCCTGCTGTGGTCAATGGTTGTCGTCTATATATTGGTAATACAGGCAATAATTTGCATGATATCTATAATACTAGTTTTGAACCTAGTGATACTACTACAAGTTCTCTAAAAGATGCTAAATTGAATTGGGGTAATAATCCAGAGGATATCAATGTAACAGTTGAAACAGAAGCTACCCAAGTGGGTTCACATTCTTTGAAAGTACATAATGGAACTACCAAATTGAATCTTGTAGATAATAATTTGAATAAAGGTAGTTGGTATGAATTATCTTTTTGGGCTAGGGGAGATAGTAGCAAAGTTGTAATATATTTTGGAGATAATGCTAATACTAATTTTGGTAATTTCACTGTAGATCCTTTGACCGGCAATAATATTCCAGTCAATATTGGTTTTGATTGGAAGGAATATAAACTTGGTCCTGTAATGTATACAGGTGATAGTGCCAATAATATTATTACTTTTGCGGGTGATGGACATGTTTATTTTATTGACAATGTCCGCTTAGTAAGTATGGGTGATCCTGAATATCCTGAAGATTATTCTCCTCTTATAAAAGATTCTTGGAAAACAGACGAAGGTTACGATGTTTCTACAGTATGTGATTTTACACCACTTGATCCTTATCCTGGTGAATATTTAGGTTGTAGTAGTTATACTGCTCGTGATGGTAAGGAAGTGGATTTGACAGGTTTCCAAAATCTTTGTCGTGCTGAAGCTGTTGGTTGTGTGGGACTAAGTGATACCAATGATGTTAGATCAGAAAATTATTTAGGTGCTGGTAAATTGATTTACAATCCTTTGTGTGTGCAAGGTGCTACCAATGTATCTGATGTTTGTAGTCTAGATATCGATGCTGATGGTAACAATGATTACAGTTGTACTGTAGAAAAAGGTCAGACAAGTTGTTATATTTCTGGACCTATCCAAGTCGCTGATAATTCTAATCCTTTTGCAATTTTTGACAGTTCTATACTTGATATTGATACCGCTTATACTACTACGTCTACTGTCGCTGTAGATGTACCTAACCTTACTAATTCTGATTTAGTTTATTTGACAGTACGCAATGAATATCTATGTGATAGCAACTATCTTGGTTGTCAGGAAGTAGGAAATCAAAATCAAGTTTTACCTACCAAAGATGATCCTAATTCTTATGAATTTGGTAAGAAATTTATTGTAAATAATGTAAATAATTATGGTGATACTTTGTGTACTGAAGAACAAATTTCTTGTCAACAATTTACAAGCAACAACACTTTGAGCTTTTTCAAAGATCCTACTCAAAATGGCGCACTTTGTACTTACAAAGAGTCTACTTTGATTGGTGGAAATCAGGTGAGTGGTTGGTTCTTTGATGGTATCGGACGTTGTGATGATGCTAATTACAATTATTGTCGTCAAAGTGATGACTGTGCTGAAGATGTTACTTGTGTGGCTATTGGTTTGCAAGCTTGTTATCCAGATTATCTAAGTAGTAACAATGAATATGGTCTTTGGTCCAATAGTTCGGCTGGTTATCAAGGCTTCGTCGGTACTTGTAATGCTACTTATGATCAGTGTACTGAGCTTATCGATCCGACTGACAATCAAAGATATACTGTGATTGCCAATGATGATTTGTTTGCCAAGAATGATGAGTGTCAAGGCAAAGTCAACCAAACAGAAGGTTGTGTCTTGTTTGACCAAACAGAAAATCCAAACAAATTTTATGACAGTGTCGCTACTTACGATGAAAATAAAAAACAAGATTATACATTAGTAGATCCTATTACTGTTTTACCTTCAGTAGGTGATAGTAATCTTCTTATAAAAGTAAATCGTGAAAGACAATGTGGAGAATGGTTGGCTTGTAGTACTAGTAAAACCGAAATAGATGCTAATGGTGTTGCTCAAGAGCTTTGTTTGGATTATAAATCTTGTAACAAGCTTGGTCCAGATGGTAAGTGTGCGGCCGAAGGCTGGGTCAAACCAAGTACAGATACCAATCAACGTTTGACAGAAACTGCTTACATACAGAGAAACAGTGAAAATTTTGGTAAAGAATATTCTGGTTACTCACTTTTCAATAAGTATGATCTTAGTAATTATGTTTATTTTGGTGTAGATGGTCATGAAGATGAAGGCAATTATATTGCTTATGAAGTGAATGATAGATTTTTTGGTAATAGTAATGGTGAGGATTATACTGCGCGTGGTTGTTTTGCTATTGGAGCTGGTGGTACACCAGTCAAAAATGATGGTGAAGAATGTGGAATTGAAAATGGTGGTAGATGTTATCAACAAAAATGTTTGTATCCAATAGATACTGTTTTTAATAATGATCCAAAAGATATTCCAGCTGGTAGTACTGTTGCTGTCAAAGAGGGTATTGTCAAAGAAAATGTTGAAAAGATGCTTGAGCAATTAGAACATGGTACTTGTAAAGCTTATCCAGAAAAGAGTTCACCTTTTAATACTGCTTTTGCTTTTGCTGGTAAGCCAATTGATACTGATATAAGGAGACCAAAAGATCCTGAGGATCTTTCTGTGCGTTATGAATATAACAATATAAACAGCAAATATAGCAAAGCTAATATTTGTCAGTTTGCAGATGATGGTACTGGTAATAGTCCAGATTGTTCTTGTGATTATATCAAAGTAGAATACAAGAATGGTACTATAGATTATTGGCCAAGTAGTAAACCAGACAGTGTGAAGGAACCTGAAGGTATTTGCGCTGGTAGTGGTGACTTTGATGGTCAACCTTGTAGCGAAGATATAAATTGTCGTCCAGAAAATAATCCGAATAATAGTGGTGGTATTTGTTACAAACAAAAACAAAAAGGTACATATATTGGTACCAAAGGTATTTGTCTGGAGTATGATCTTAGTCGTCCATTGTTAAATGTTTCAAAAAACTCTAATACATACAAAGATTTTGCTTGTCTTACTTGGCTTCCTGTTCAAGTTTCGATGAGTGCTTATGATCTTTATAATACTGCCTTGCAGGCAGGCTATTATCCTGTGTCTGGTTTTGATTCAGAAAAAGGTGGTTTGGCTTATTGTAAAGAAGCTGCTTCTGCTGCTGGTACTTATGATGGTAGTATGACTCCACTTATTGGAGAGAATGATTTTATGGGTGGTTGCAGTATTGTTAACACTGAAATTTGTAATGGGACATTTTTGGGTGATACTGTTGACGTTCCATTTTTGTATAGTAACAATTATGAAGCTTCTTCTTCTGGTAATTATGGAACTGGTAATAATACTGTTTTTGAAAAAACAAACGATCAGAATACTATAGAGACCTATGCTGGTGATAATGGTATTTATTTTGAATATATGATGCAAAGAACTAATGATAGTGAAGAGGAAGCAAAAGAAGCTTATAGAGCACTTCAAATTTGGGGTTGGAGAAATTTATCAACAAGTGCAAGATTGTTGCGTTTAGATTTACAAAATGATAATGACAAGGAACGTTCTATGTTTAATTACAATGGAAGTAATAGTCCTTGGCCTTCTGATAAAACTTCTGCTATGTTTAGCTTTGCACCTGTATTGACGGATACTGGTGCCGAGGATACTGGTACTGCAATGCATCCTCCAAGAAAGTGGACTTCAACTTTTGATGTACCAAAAAATGGTGTTTTTAATTATTTTGTAAACGCTATATTAGATACAAATGATTTAAAACATATTGAAACCACTGCTTTTTCACCAGATTTTAAAGCAAGTTCTGAAGACAATATATTTATATATGTAGATTCAAGTATAGAAAAAAATATCAATGAGTATATGTTGGATAGAATTTATTTTGTCCCAACTATATTTCCTGATAAAGCTGAAGGTGTGAACCCGATTGCTTTGAGTAATCAGTTTTATATAGACTTTACTAAATTGAGAGAAAGTTTGAAGCCTAATAGTATTATTAAGCCTTCTGATTTGATTCCTTCAGCTTTATTTGCTTGTGGAGGATCACAGGACAATGGTAATAAATCTTTGTGTAATTCAAATACTTATCCTAGTAACGCTAGAGTATTCTCCTATGTTTTGGAAAGGGAAAAAGATAGTGGTGAATCAGAACTATCTGTTAATTCGCAATATGGTGAGAGTAATAATAATGGAGGTTTCAACTCTGATTGTGCAACAAATGGTTTAGTATCTTTTTGTAAATATAATAGTGATTTTTTGAACGTAGAAAACATTCAAGACAAGAATCAGATTTATAGACGCTATGTGGTTTTATTTTATAATCAAGATAATTATACACCTATGGTGGATGCAACAACAGGTGAACCAAAACCAATAGTAGCAGGGTATGATAGTACGGACCCCTTTACTAGAAAGTGTGAACAAAAAGGTGCTAACAACTTTTTGGCAATAGGTATGGATTTCAATAAAGATGGTGAATTTTTAGGTTATATCTCTAGGTGGTGTGAAGGTAGAAAGGAACCCGATCCATTGATTGGTAGTAGTAGTGAAGGTAATGGAATATCTTTTGCTACATTTGCTCAATTTAATAATGTTTGTACAGATGTTGCGTCTGTTGTAAATGATGATAATCAACAATTGAATGACTATAATAAAGCTTGGACAGATAGAGTTTGGGAGGAAGCAATAAATCCTTTTGCTGGTTGGTCTTATTCTGATAGATTAAATCTTACAAGTGATATAAAACCTTATGGCTCTTTGGAGAGTTATATGAATCAGAGAAATTTGGATGTGAATAGTGTACAAAATTTACCTGCATATATAAGATTTTATAGTTTTCCATTTAATAATAATACTTACGGCATTCCATATATTTGTAATAGTGATACAGGCTTATTTCCTGGTAGAGTTGCTTCTGGTGTAACAGCAAGTAATTGTGCTAATGTTGGTTTATCACAGTTAGATTCACAATTTTATAAAGGTACTGATTATAGTTCTTTGTCGATTTTATTCAACAAATATTATACCGAGTGGAAAATTCCAACTAACAATAAATCAGAACAAGATTTCTCTGGTACAAATTTAGGCAGTACTCAACCACCAAAGATTTTTGCTGTCAATTATCTAAACTGTGACAATAGACAAGATGATAAGTGTACATCTATGGGTGAGGGCTTCACTATCAATAGTCGTAATTATCCTATAAGTCAAGCTGGTTATCTATTGTCTAGTAGTGAAGATAAAGATAAAAGTGGTGTCACAGATCCAATCATAGCTCAAGGAAGTTATAGAGCTAATGTTAGATTCTTTGCTTATGCTGATGACAATCGCATGCCAATAAAGAGAGTAATGGTAAATTGGGATGATGGTAGTAATATTTATGATGTGACAGGTGCTTATATGAATAGAAAGCCTTATTGTACTGCTTCAGATGTTGGTCGTTGTACTAATCGTGTTAATCCTGCTACTTGGCGAGAAGGTGATCCTCAGTTGACTTGTCAATCAAACGATGATTGTAAAAATGCTTTTGGCAATGGCTATACTTGTGATTTGACTAATGAGGCTACCAAAGGTCACTTCGGTGATTCTGATAGAGCCTGTACTCCACAAAAACCATTTGAATCTACTCATACATATTTTTGTGATCTAGATAGTACTGATAATCCTATTTATACTTTGGCAGAGATACAAAATAATACAAATAATTTATTTGGCTCTACTGCCAACGCTCAAGAAGCTTACAATAAATTGATAGGCAAGAGAATGGGGGATGGTGAAGGTGAAGTTTTGGGTGACACTAGTCCAGTCTGTGTTTTCAAGCCAGGTGTGCAGGTTTTGGATAATTGGGGATGGTGTAATGGAAGTTGTGTAGCTAGTTATAGTTGGGATAATGTAAATAAAGTAACTAATCCTGTAGGAACAGCTTCAATTTCTAATTCTTGTTATTCACTTCGAAATATAGCTTCTTTATCATCAACTATTGATCAGTGTGATAAAGATAGTATAGTTGCTAATGATCCTTCATATCCTTTTACACCTTATAATGGTGCGATTATAGTTATTCCTTAATATAATTAAATATTAAAAAACAAAAAACTCCTTTTTTAAAAGGAGTTTTTTGTACTAAGAGTGTTTTTGTATAAAAACATTCTAATGTGTTCGCGGCAGCCGGGGTCTTGGACCTCCGGCTGCGACGCGGACAAGAAGTTCAGAAGCACATCATCTGCAGGTCGTCGAACGACCCGATGTTGATGTTTCCGCACCTCCACCCTCCATCTTGAACCTTGAGCGTACAGCCAAGGTTCGGACACAGCTGATTGTCGTAGTCGACAGCCGTGTCTGTCTGGGGGAGGGTGTCCCCAGACCAAGTGTCCACCGTCGGCGAGCTGGTGTCGCTCGCCGCGGTGTCGTCGTTGCCCGACGCGTCAGTGCCCAGCGTGTCGCTGGGGCTGTGCGCGTCGGTCGGCGTTGCGTCGACGTAGCAGGCCGGGTTATCGGCCTTTCCGTCGCACGACACCGAAGCGTCGGAAAATGTGTCGGACGTCACGACGACGTCCGGCGTCGGGGTTTGAACCCCTTCGCCGGACATGTCGCACCCCCCTCCCATCGCCGAAACGATGAGGAGGAGAGTAGGGAAAATGTTTTTCACGTAGAAAACTCCCATAATCTCCCCCTTTTTTTACAAGGGGGGGCCGTGACCTTTTGGGGGCGTTCTCGGGAGAATTCCCGGGAAAACTGCGCCCCTGGATGGTCGAATCGCTTAAATGTTTTTTATCAAAACATCTTAGCTATTCGGCCATCTTAGACCATTGACACCAAGCCATTTTTGTGGATTAGGAACACATTTTTTGGCTAATTTGACGCTTTTTAATTTTTACAATTTGTATCCTGTACATGGGTAGTGTTACAGGATAATAAATATATAAAAAGACACACCCTAATCTGCTTCAATTAGACCATATTTTAGCCATTTTGTCAATGTCCTGTGTATAGATTTGGGGATATATTGGAGTTGATTGGTATGAGATGTAAGACGACAAACCCCTCTGACTCCCCTTAAAAAGGGGAGAACTTAAAAATAAGTTAAATTTTTAGAAAAGTTCCTCCCTTTTTAACTTTCGTCGTGAGCTTAAGTCGAACGAGGGAGGTCAGGAGGGTTTTTTGGATGTATAGAATAAAAAACACCAGTTTTTCACTGGTGTATTTTTTTTGTAAAATTTTTTTAGGCGGCTTGTTTCTCAAGAGCTGTAACACGTTTTTTTAGATTTATTATGTCTTGAGCTTGGGAATTGCTGTCATCGAAATCGCGTGCGTCTAATTTTTTTAGAGTTTTGTCCATATCTTCTACTTTATCTGACAACATATCCATACGTCCGTCTAGAGAATCCATTCTATTTGATAATTCATCACGTAAAGAATCTACTTTACTATCCAAAGAACTAACTTTACTGTCTAAAGAACTAACTTTTGTACTAAGTTCTTTGACTGCATCCAAGACTTGGTCTAGTTTATTTTGTTCCTCCATATTTTTGTAAATTTATTTTTTAGCATTGGTATTATGCCACAAAAATTTGGACTCGTCAAATATTGTGGATAAAACAAAAAAATGTAGATAATTTATCTATAGTTAGCCAATTTGACAGGGGTATAAAGTCACGTGTTATAATCAAATTATATGAATTTTGACCTCACAAAAATCAAGTGGACGAGTAAACTTAGTATGGACGATGCCTTGCGGGCTTTTGAGTTGATGCAAGATTGCTCCGAGTCAGAATTGGCTACTTTGGATGCTTTGTCAGACGAAAAAAGAAGACAAATTATTTTTGATTCTTTGCAAGAAATCGAGAAACGAAAAATTTTACCGCTCGATGCTGTTTTGGAGTGATAGCATTGTTTTAGATATTGGGAGTGACAAGCTAACGTTTGTCATTCCATTCATTCATTATTTATTTTTATGAACTACAAATTTTTTATCAGCAATTCAGTTTGGCAGGAAGCAAAAAAATTGTCTTCCGATGTCAAGAGAAAATTTGTCAGCTTGCAAGATAGCTTTTATTTTAGTGTTAGTTCATCGCAAAATTGTTTGTCTCTACCAATAGACAATTGCCGTTTTTTCGATTTTTCTGTTAGGAGTTTGACTTATCGAGTGATATACACGGTTTTGGAAAAGAAAAAAGAGATTGTCGTTGTCTCGGTTTTTTGGCTTAGAAAGGGCTTTTCTTCGTAGTTTTTTTAAGGAATGATAGGCGCCAGCCTGTCTCGTCCAATACATGACAAGCTGGCGCTAGTCATTCCTATTTTTGGGCTTGATTCTTATTAATTATTTTGCTAAACTAAGTCTGTAATTCAAAAAAGAAAGCCCCTCCCAAGGCGGGCAAGCTTTTCAGGCATTTCAAGCCTTTTGAGCCTTTCAAGCATTTAAAAAAGTATGTCCTATAGAACAAAAAATTGTGGGGAACTAAATAAAGCAAATGTTGGCGAAGAGGTAACTCTAGCCGGCTGGGTCCACCGTCGTCGTGATCTTGGTGGTCTTGTTTTTATTGATTTGCGTGATAGATACGGTTTGACTCAAGTCATTTTCAATCCAGACAAGATGGCTGATTTTTCTTTGGCTGAAAAATTGAAATATGAATATGTAGTTTCGGTGACTGGTAAAATTGAAGCACGTGATGAAAAAAATGTTAACAAAGATCTTAGTACCGGTGAGATTGAAATGGTTGCGACTAATATTAGAATTCTTAGTGAAGCTAAACCAATGCCTTTTGAAATTTTTGAAACCAACAAAGGTGAAGATGATGAAGAAATTCGTCTCAAATATCGCTTTCTTGAGATTCGTCGTGAGAAACTAAAACAAAATTTAATTTTTCGTACCAAGATGGTCAAGTACATGCGTGATTTTATGGAGTCACGTGATTTCCTTGACATAGCTACGCCAATTTTGACAGTCAGTTCACCAGAAGGTGCGCGTGATTTCTTGGTGCCATCTCGTATTCATCCTGGTAAGTTTTATGCTTTGCCACAAGCGCCACAACAATACAAACAATTGCTTATGGTCGGTGGTATGGACCGTTATTATCAAGTTGCACCATGTATGCGTGATGAAGATCCTCGTGCTGACCGCAGTCCAGGAGAATTTTATCAGCTTGATTGCGAAGTCAGTTTTATGGAAAAAGAAGAATTTTTCCAATTGATGGAACCTTTGTTTATTGAGCTTACTGAAAATCTTACAACAAAAAAAGTTTTGCACAAACCTTTTCCACGTATTCCATTTCGTGAAGCGATCGAAAAATATGGATCTGACAGACCAGACTTGCGTTGTGATTTGGAAATAAAAAATATTAGTGACTGGGCGAAGAAAACAAGTTTTCAAGTTTTTTCTAGTGCTGAGTTTACCCGCGCTATGGTCGTATCAAAAGGCGAAGTTTTTTCTCGCAAAGAAATTGATGAAGAATTTACTGATGTAGCAAAACGTGCTCATGCCAAAGGTTTGGCTTGGACCAAATATGTTGATGGTAAGTTTGATGGGGGAGTTGCTAAGTTTTTTGATGAAGCTCAACTCGCTGAATTGAAATCATTATTGAAGATAGAAGAAAATTGTATAATATTTTTTGGTGCTGATGACTGGGAGACTTCAGCCAAAGCACTGGGTGCTGTACGAACTCTTGTGGCTGATAAATTGAATTTGCTTGATCCAAATATTATTGCTTGGGCTTGGATTGTGGACTTCCCAATGTACGAAAAAAATCCAGAAACTGGCAAAATTGATTTTGGTCACAATCCTTTTTCTTTGCCACAAGGTGGTATGGAAGCTTTGAAAAATTCTGATCCTTTGGACATCATTGCCGAACAATACGACATCATTGCCAACGGTCTTGAGCTTTCTTCTGGTGGTGTTCGTAATACTTATCCTGATGTTATGTACAAAGCTTTTGAAATTGCTGGTTACGGACCTGAAGTAGTGGATCAAAAATTTGGTCATATGATTCAAGCCTTTTCTTATGGTGTACCTCCTCATTGTGGTTTTGCCCCTGGAATTGAACGTATGACAATGTTGTTATTGGGTGAGAAAAATATTCGTACCGTAGTTCCTTTCCCAAAGAATCAACGTGCCGAAGAACCAATGGTTGGCAGTCCTTCTGAAGCGACACCGGAGCAATTGAAAGAGTTGAGTATACAAATTAAAATTGACGAAGGAAAGAAATAATTTTAACAATTAATTTCAAATATCAAAGCTCAAATTTCAAATCAATTACAAATAATCAAATGATTAAAATTTTGAACATTCAGTCATTTGAGTTTGGTTTGAAATTTGGATTTTGTAATTTGTTATTTTTACTATCGTTAGATGTTTATTCCATTTTTTAAAAAAAATAAAGTTAATATTTTAACTTTTTTAGCACTATTGTTTTTGGTTTTCATCTTTTTTTACCCAACTTTACACTTGGGTTTTTTTAGTGATGATTATCATTTTCTTTATGTCACAGCTACACAAGATAGTGTTTTGAAGTATTTATTTTTGAATATTATTGGTGAGAGTAGCGGAGGATCTTATGGTCCGATGCTCAATTTTATTTTTACAGCGGAGTATAATTTGTTTCATTTACACGCATTTTTTTATCACATGATAGTTTTGCTAGTTTATGCGCTGACAACTTTTATTTTATTTTTGTTTACTAGAAATATTAGCAAAAACAATTTGGTAGCGTGGGGGAGTGCTATATTTTTTATTTTTTTACAAAATCATACTTCTACAGTTTCTTGGGTAGCTGTTCAGCCACATCTTTGGGCAACTTTTTTCTTTGTTTTATTTTTGTATTTTTATCAGCGTTTTATAGTTGAAAAAAATAATTGGTACTATATTTTTTCTTTGCTATTTATTATTTTTTCACTTTTTACCAAAGAAAGTGCTATTACTTTTCCTGCTATATTTATTTTATTGGAATTATTTTTTGGTGAGAACAAAAGTATTGCTAGTACTTTGTGGCGTATTGTTAGGAGGGGAATAGCTTTTGCTTTAGCACTACTTAGTTATTTAGTTATTAGATTTGTAGTCTTGGGTTATGTTTTTGGTTATTATGGGAGTGAACATCTTAGTTCTCAGGTTTTACCAAAATTGAAGATGTTTGTAGAATTGGTGCTTAGTATGTTTTTGGCTTCGCCACTTAGACAGCACTTTAGAGATATTTTGTTTTTTCATCCTTATTTTTTGACGCTAATATTTTTGTTAGTTTTGGCTGTGACTTGGTTTGTCAGTAAAAAAAATAAGACCAAAATATTGTGGTTTTCTCTTTTGTCTTTTTGTCTGGCGACTGTGCCTTTTTTGAATGTTCATTTTGAAAATAGTAGCGATGAAGGTGAAAGATATGGTTTTTTGGTTTCTGTATTTTTTGTAATTTTTTTGGCACAATTTTTGTATAGTATTTTTGGTAATTTAAAGTATAAAAAGTATTTTTATTTTGGTTTGATAACTTTGTTTATTATTTTTTCTTTTTTTATACATTTTGAAAAAGGAAAATTGTGGCAGAAGAGTGCTGACTTGCGTGACAGCATGCTTACACAATTTGCTAATAATCTAGATAAAAGTAAAAATAATTATTTTATTTTTTTGAGTTTTCCTGACAATTTTTCTGGTACGCAGTTGACTAGAAATGCTGTTTTGGAAATGTTCAAATTAGAAAATAACTTTTTTGCTATGTCTGGGGAAAGAGTGACAATGTACAGTTTGCCAAACGAAAAAAATTATCAAGAAAAAATAGTTAATTTTTCAAGAGATCTGGATACTGTCAGATTGCAACCAGTCAGAGAAAATATAGGAAAAGTCTTGTCTGGGACAGGGCAGTATCATAGTGAATACTTTGATGCTATTTTTGATGGTAAAAATATTGAAGTTAGTCTTAAACGTGTTCAAATTGATAAAAGCCCTTATGATATGACTTTGGTTTATTTTGATGGTCAGAAGCTCAATTTTGTGCCTTTAAACTAATTTATGAATAAAATATCACTCATTATACCGGTCTACAATGGTGCACAAATTTTGCCAAATACTTTTGTTAGATTTTTGGACTTTGTAAAAAGTTTTGATGTTTTGGGACAGATAATTTTTGTAAATGATGGGAGTAGTGATGAAACCTTGGTTTTGTTGCAAGATTTTAAAAATAATAATGCTAATTTACCTGTTACTATTGTTAGCTATAGAGAAAATAAAGGCAAAGGCTTTGCTATTAAGTTTGCTGGGGATTATCTAAATAATGACAGTGATTATGTTGGTTTTACTGATGTAGAATTACCTTATGGACTAGAATCTTTGCTAGAGGTGCAGACAAAATTGTCAAAATATGATATTGTAGTGGGCAGTAGAGAGCAAAATGAAGAAAAACAATATAGTCTATATAGGTCTTTTATGAAAAAGATTTTTAGATTATTCATACCAAAAGAAGTACGTGGTTTCAAAGATACTCAGTGTGGTTTCAAATTTTTTAGAACAGAAGTTTTCAAAAGTATTTTTGAGAGAGTATCTACTTTTCGTTGGGTGTTTGATATTGAACTTTTTCTTATCGCTAGCATGTCGCAGTATTCTATTTATGAATTGAAAGTTTCTATTGATAAGAATTTGCTCAAGAAAAAAGGTGGTGTTTCTTTACTAAAGCACAGCTTTTATATTTTAGCTGACTTGTCTAAGATAAAACATAATTTGCAATCAAAAGTTTATGAAAAATGATTTACAAATAAATTTTAAAGAATTTTCAGGTCCTCTTGATTTGTTGTTGTCTTTGTTGGATGAAAAGAAAATGGGAATCAATGAGTTGTCTATTTCAGCTGTGACTGAGCCTTTTTTGGATTATTTAGATACTTTGGAGAATATTGAAGCTGAAGAATTGGCAGATTTTTTGGTAATAGCGGCTAGACTTTTACTCATGAAATCTCGTTCTCTTTTGCCACAACTAACTATTGATGATGAAAATGGTGTTGATTTGGATGAACAATTACGTCTTTATCGTCGTTTTGTCGATGCTAGCAAAAATTTGCATAATCTTTGGTTGGATGAAAAGCGTACTGCCTATACGCATGTCGAAGAAATAAAAAGAGCTACCGAAGTAGTACAACCTCTAAATTTCACACTAGAAAGTTTGTCTCAGTCTATGGTACAATTATTAAAGAGATTGGAACCTCCAAAAGCTTTGCCACGTACGTATATAGACAAAACTGTAACTATTAAGGAAAAAATAGACAAAATGCGTGAAATGCTTAAGAAACACAAGAGTATCAATTTCAAAGATGTTGTTTCTGATGCCACTTCTCGTAGTGAAGTTATCGTAACATTTTTGGCAATTCTTGAATTGGTCAAACAAAATGATGTTTTACTAAAACAAAGTAGTAGTTTTGGGGATATTGAATTAATGAAGGCCTAAAATGCCTGAAAGGCAACCTTTTAAAATCATCAAATTAATTTAATTCTAACAATCTTAATTTTAAACTTCACATTAAATATAGACGTGAAAATAAAAAAGCCTTTTTAGCCTTTCTGGCATTTTAGGCCTTTTAAGCCTTTACCTATGGATATCATATCAATATTAGAATCAGTATTATTTGTAGCTTCCAAACCTTTGGCTGTAAATAAAATCGCCAAATCTCTTGGTGTTGAAAAAGAAAAGATAGAAGAGAGTCTAAATTCTCTGGAGAATAAATATACTGCTGTTTCAGGTATTCATTTACTTCGTGTTGGAGATGAGGTACAATTGGTCAGCAATCCAGACAATACCGAATTTGTTGAAAAATTTGTTAAAACTGAATTCAAAGAAGATCTGACCAAAGCTCAGTTGGAGACTTTGACTGTAGTTGCCTATCGTGGTCCAATTAGTCGCCCAGAAATAGAAAATATTAGAGGAGTAAATTGTGCTGTGATATTGCGTAATCTTTTGATTAGAGGGCTTGTCAATGAGTTTGAAGACAAAGATCATTTGTTACCAGTCTATGAATTATCTATTGATGCTTTGCGCTTTTTGGGACTAAACAGGTTAGAGGACTTGCCCGATTATGAAACATTGAATAATAATGAATTATTGAATTCCAATAATATAAATAATGATAGTGTAGACGTCTAGAAAATAATAACAATGTATTTTTATGATGATAAATTTTCACGAACGTCCAAAATTTAGTGATAACTTTCCGAATTGGTGGAGAAATTTGCTGACTGTTTTTTTGTTGTTTTTAGTTATTATTACAGGTTTGTTATATTATCGTTTTGATAATGAAAAGAAAAAATATTTAGCTTATTTATCTGTTGATAATCAACAAGTTGAAGGATTGAAAATTGAAGAAAAAACAAATGACATTTCTGATTTATCAACTAAAGTTGGTGGTGATATAGATTTTGTAAGTAATAATTTTTCTTTGCCACAATTGAATGCTTCATCTACCCAGCTTTCACCAAGTGAATTTACAGCTAGTAATGTATTGGTAAAAGATAGAGATAGTAGTACTATTTTATTTGGAAAAAATACTTATGAAAAACATTCTTTGGCAAGTATTACCAAATTAATGAGTGGTTTAGTCTTGTTAGAACAAAATCTCAATTGGAATGCGACGACGACTGTTTCTTCTGACAAAGTTAGTGATTCCAATATTTATGCGGGGGATACTTATAAGATTTATGAATTGTGGAATATTGCTTTTGTGGCTTCTTCTAACAAAGCTATTTTGACTTTGGTAGATGTCAGTGGACTTAGTAGAGAAGATTTTGTGAATCGTATGAATGAAAAAGCTATAGAGCTTGGTATGTTAGATACTAGTTTTGTTGAAGCAACTGGTTTAAATTATTTGAATATTTCAACACCTTCAGATATTGCTATTTTATTGCAAGAATCTTTGTCGCATGATGAAATTAGAGAGGCTTTGATGTTGAAAGAAGTTACTTTGTTTTCTAAAGAAAGAAAAAAAGAAGTACATGCTTGGAATACTGATTGGTTGTTACTTGGTTGGGTACCAAATAAATTTGATATTGTTGGTGGCAAAACGGGCTTTATTGAAGATTCTTTATATAATTTTACAGTATCTATAAAAAGTGATGAAGGACATGTTTTGGATGTTGTTATTTTGGGTGCCAAAGAACATGAATTAAGATTTACAGAAGCTAAAAAAGTTTTAAATTGGGTTTTGTCCAGTTATACTTGGTAAAAATTTTGTAAAAATTATGATCTCTCAAATTATACAGTTTTTTTCAAATTTTGATCCTCATTGGGCTGTATTTTTTTTATCGATGATTCCTTTGACTGAGTTACGTGCTTCTATACCAATAGGTCTCGAAGTTTATCATCTTGCCATTTGGAAAGTTTGGCTTATTGCTGTGGCTGGAGATTTTTTGCCAGCATTATTTTTGCTTTGGGTATTCCCCAAATTACATGATTTTTTGATTAAATCAAAATTATTTGGAAAAATTTTTAGTAAAAAATTGAAGCAAGCTGAAAAAGCTTTTTCTGGTGATTATGCTAAATATGGTGCTTTGGGTTTAATTATTTTTATTGGTATTCCATTACCTATGACTGGTAGTTGGACTGGTTCTTTGGTCGCTTTTATTTTTGGTATTCCTCTCAAAAAATCTTGGCCACTTATTTTGGCAGGTGTTTGTATAGCTGCAACGATTGTAACTTTGATCACTTTGTTTGCAGGAGAAACGATACGTGCTATTTTTGGTTAGAAATTTTTTATATATAATCAACAAAAAACCGTGTTTGTTTAAATAAACACGGTTTTAATTTTCAATTTTCAAACAATTTTAAAATTTAGAAATTAATAAATTGTTTGAAAATTGATATTTGAAAATTTGTAAATTCATACCTTGTTGTCTAACAAAATATTCTTATTTAATAGTAATCATCACAATCTCAGGTGGATTAAATAATCTCGCTCTTGGTCCACTTTCACCAATACCACTTGTGACAAATATTTTTTGTTCATTTGGTAGATTGTGTAAACCTTGATAAAAATTTGCAGGAAGTAGATTATCTACTTTACCTATTGGTCCCAAAAAAGGTAAACGAATTTGTCCGCCATGAGTATGACCAGATAATGTCAAATCCATTTTTGGATAATTAGTTATAAATAAGAATAGGGGATTATGGATAAGAGCAATCGTTGCCAAATCTTCATCTTTATTGTTTAAAATATTGAAATCAAGTTTGCCAGCCAAAATAGAATCACTACCAAATAAATAAAATTCTTGATTTCTTACTTTCAATAATTCCAAATCATTTTGTAAATAATTTATATTCAGTTTTTCCATTGCCAATTTCATTTGATTACTCCAGTCAGCATTTATAATAGGATATTTTTTGGAATTTTTGCCATCGCCAATTCCGTATTCATGATTACCGTTTATACTGTAAGTAGGAAATAATTCTGCCAATTTGGACAAAGGTTTCAGATATTCTATTTCTTCTGGTGTGTATTCGGAATTGTAGAGATTGTCTCCGCCAATAAATACTAAATCTGGTTTTTGTTTTATTATTTTATTTACCACTTTTTCTACCCACTTTGTTTTTTTGTAAGGGCCAACGTGTAGGTCTGAAATGAAAGCTATTTTTATAGGCTCTGTAATATTTTCTAAATCTATTTCTTGTTTATTTATTACTATTAATTTTGGTTCAATGAAACTTCCCCAGAGTAAAGTAGATGTCCCAAGTAATAAAATTATGGAGATTATTAAAAATGTTTTTTTATGTTTGGCCTCAAAACTTTTTGGTCTTTTATAAATGCTATACAAAAAAATGACTGCAGGGTAAGCAGTTATTATTAGCATGATTAAGATAAGTAAGTCGTAGTATTGTGGCATTGGAGTTAAATTTTTTTTTTGCTCAATACGAATAGGAAAGTAGAAAGTTTATAAAGTTATTTGGTTTAAGACTTTTGATTTTATAAACTTTTAACTTTATGAACTGTTTTTGTGCCCGAAGAGAGAATCGAACTCTCACTCCCGAAGGAACACGATTTTGAGTCGTGCGCGTCTACCAGTTCCGCCATTCGGGCATATCTATTTGTTGTTAAGAACATCTAACAATGGGATAATTATAGCGATTATTGTTACTTTTGTCAATATTTGGTATAATGGATATGTCTTATTATTTGTTTAGAAGTTCTTTAAGTTTAAATCGTTAATGGAGTTAAAATAGTTTAATTTTAGGAAAGATCCCTCATCGTACTTCGTCGATTCGGGATGAACCTCACTATGTCAAAAATTATCGCTGTTGTTAATCAAAAAGGTGGAGTAGGTAAGACTACCACAGCTATCAATCTAGCTGCTTATTTGGCTGAGATGGGTAAGTTTGTCTTGTTGGTAGATTTGGATCCTCAGGGCAATGCTACTAGTGGTCTTGGTGTAGATAGAGATAATCTGCAATATGGTATTTATGAAGCATTAGCTAAACAAAGAAGAATTCATGATATTATTTTCAATACTGCTCATGATGGATTGCGCGTTGCTCCCGCTACACAAGATTTGGCGGCGGCTGCTATTGAACTTGTTGATGTAGAAAATAGAGAATTCCAACTTCGTAATTTGCTCTCAGAAGTTAGTCATGCTTATGATTATATAATCATTGATTGCCCACCATCTTTGGGGCTACTTACTATCAATGGTTTGGTTGCTGCTCATGAACTTTTGATTCCTGTGCAGGCAGAGTATTATGCTTTGGAAGGTCTTGGTCAATTGCTCAAGACAGTTGAACTTGTCAAAAATAATATTCATCCAGAGTTGGGTATTTTGGGAGCAGTACTTACTATGTTTGATAAACGTACTAAATTATCAACAGAAATCATGAATGAACTTTATAAATATTTTCCTGACAATATTTTTCGTTCAGTTATTCCACGTACAGTGAAACTGGCTGAAGCTCCAAGTTTTGGACAATCAATTTTGCACTACGAACCACGTGGTAAAGGAGCAAAGGCTTATGAGAGATTAGCGAGAGAGTTGATAGAAAAACATTTGAATAAAGCGAATTAAGCACGGTAAACAGAATAGGCAGAATAAGTAACTTTACAAACTTTATAAACTTTTAACTACAATGTATGGCTCTTGGCAAAGGTCTGGGTTCACTTATCCCACAACAAAAAAAAGTTAGAAATATCATTCGTAAAGAAACTGGTATTGTTAATGGCAATGATAGAGTTTGGCAAATAAATATTTCTGACATTGTTCCCAACCCTGAACAGCCAAGAAAAGAATTCAATGAAGAAGAATTGCATAGTCTTGTTTTGTCTATAAAAAAACATGGGATCATGCAACCGTTGGTAGTGACTGAAAGAGAAGAAGGTGGTTATGAGCTTATTGCTGGTGAAAGGCGTCTCCGGGCCTCTGGCATCGCTGGGCTTTCTACTGTACCCGCTTTGGTGCGTACTGCTACTCAACAAGAAAAATTGGAATTAGCTCTTGTTGAAAATATTCAAAGACATAATTTGAATCCTATTGAAGAAGCTTATGCTTATTCAAGACTTTTGGAAGAATTCAATTTGACACAAGAACAAGCTGCTGAGCAACTTGGCAAAAGCCGTTCAGCTTTAGCCAATACTATCCGTCTTTTAGATTTGCCAGAACGTATTCAAACAGCTCTTACCAAAGGTGATTTGGGTGCGGGTAAAGCTCGTGCTTTGCTTAGTCTCAAATGAGAAAAAGAACAACTAGATATGTTTGAAAGTATGATGGGTACCAAGATGAGTGTGCGTGATGTAGAGAGTTTGGG
>JAQUAW010000049.1 GCA_028687045.1 Patescibacteria group bacterium | reverse complement strand
CAACAATCCACTTGAACAGCTAAATATTTTTTCTTCTGACAAAAACAAAGAAACAATTTTGTCTCTAATAGATTATACGATGACAAGCATGGGCAAAAGACTTTCGCAAGAACGTCTTTTGAGTCCTATTATTGACAAAGACGAACTAAATTCTCGTTATGATTTGTCAGAAAATTTGCAAGAATATTATCTAAAAGTAGAACAAGAATTACGTAGTGTCTATGATTTGGAAAGAATAAAAAGACGTTTGCAAATTGGACGTTTGCATCCTTTTGAAATAAATTTTCTTTATGATTCTTTGCAAGCTGCCAAAAATATTATTGAGATACTGTCAGCAAAATCCGAAACAAAAGAAAAATTAAAAATAAATTTATTTTTGGAAAATAATAATATAGAAAATGCTTTACTTTATTTGGAGCATACTTTTGCTTTGGAGACTACTTGCCAAGTAGCTAGCAAAGATATCACTGACACCATTTTCAAAACAGGTTTTTCAGTCGAACTAGATGAACTGATTATCAAAAAAAATTTACTAGAAAAAAATCTAGAAAACATTCGTCTTCACATCGCCAATTTGCTAAAAGAAAAAACCGGCAAAGATGAAAATGATTTTGTGATAATCAAACAATTAGACAAAGAAGGACACTATATTTCTATTACCAAAAGTCGCTATTATTTGATAGAAGACAGTATCAAAGAAACTGATATTATTTTAGACAATGAAATCTATCCAGGAAAAAGCTTACAAATAAAAATCCAAACAGGCAATGTCAAAATAACTTCTGACTTGATAGAAAATTATTCCGAAAGTATCGTCCTTTTGCAAAACAAAATAACCGCTATCGTCAAAGAACTTTTCAAAAAAGAATTAGAACAACTGGATAACAAATATAGTCAATTGTTATCCGTACTTATTTTTGAATTGAGTTGTCTTGATGTCGCTATCTCCAATTTGAAAGCTAGTCTAAATTTGAATCTAAAAAGACCAGAAATTATTGCTACAGATGAACAATATGTAGAATTGAAACAAGTCCGTCATTTACTCGTAGAAGCTCGCGAAGAAAATGGTATCTATGTTCCAAATGACGTCGTCCTTGGTGCCAAAAATCATTTGAGTGAAGACGCCAAAAAAACTGTTATAGCACAACAATTAGAAGCTGATATTTTTGGTGTCTTGCTTTATGGCATCAACTCTAGTGGCAAATCTTCACTGATGAAAAGTGTTGGAGTGACTATCCTTTTGGCACAAAGTGGACTATTTGTCCCAGCCGAAAAAATGCGTTTTACTATTTTTACCGAAATATTTACTCGCATTGTCGCACAAGATAATTTTAGCAAAGGTTTGTCCTCATTTGCTGTGGAAATGCTGGAACTAAAAAATATTTTCAACCGTGCGACAGAGCGCAGTCTAGTTTTGGGAGATGAAATCAGTCATGGTACTGAAAATTTATCAGCGTTGGCAATTGTCACAGCGACTATCAAAAGACTAATTGAAATAAAAAGTTTGTTTATTTTTACTACCCACTTACATAGTTTACATAATTTGAATTTGATAACTGATTTGAAAAATCTAGCCAGTGTACATCTATCAGTTCGCTATGATAGAGACAATGACAAACTTATTTTTGATAGAATCTTGCAAGCTGGTTCTGGTAGTAGTGTCTATGGTCTAGAATTTGCGCAATCATTGCATATGGATGAAAAATTTTTGGAAATGGCTGTCAATATTCGCAAAGAATTATCGCATGATTATGATGATATTGAACTACTTACCAAAAAGAAAACTAGTATTTACAACAAAAAACTTTTTGTCACCAACTGTAGTATTTGCAAACAAAAAGTAGATGATGTTCATCACATTTCTCCGCAACAAATAGCTGACAAGGCTGGGAATATTGGTCACTTCCACAAAGATCACAAATATAATCTCTTACCACTATGCAAAAAATGCCACGACGATATTCATCATGGCAAAATAAAAGTAAAAGGATATAAGATGACGAGTGAAGGGCTTGAGTTAGAAGTGGAATGAGGAATGATAAAATAAAAAATTCAAAAACTTAATATTATAAATTTGGTATTTGTAATTTTTAATTTGTAATTTTAAAGTTGAGGGTTCGCGCGCGTATCTCCCCCAAGAAAGCTTCTCAGAGTGTACGCGCGCGAAAAAGCCTCTACGCGACAACCGTAAAAGTTGTAAGAGGCTCAAATTATTTACAATAATTATAAACATTTTGAGCCTATCAAAAAATACAACTAATTTCATTATACGTAAAAAGAAAAATTTTGCAAATAAAAAACAGTCCAAATTTTAGGACTGTTTTTGAAATTTAATATTTTTTCATTTTCCATTCCTCATTCCAATTTCCTCTTTCCTCATTTTTTTATAATTTCACTCACCTCTTTCACTTTTTTCTTCATCAATTCTTCACTATCAGCTTCCAAATTTAAGCGCAAAACAGGCTCAGTATTAGACAATCTTACATTAAACCAAAAATCTTCATAATAAAAACTAAAACCATCAAGTTCCAAAATCTTAGCATCACTATATTTTTCTTTTAATTTTTTTAACACTTCTTCTTTATCTTCTATTTCAAAATTTATTTCGCCAGAATGATGATATTTTTGCATACTATGCCAAATTTCACTCAAAGATCTGTTGTCCTCTGACAAAATTTGTAATATATAAAGCAAAGACAAATCAGTAATTTCAAGTTTGTAAACATCACCAAAATAAATATGCAAAGATAATTCACTAGCAAACACAGCATCTACATCCCGCATTTGTTTTTTGATATTAGAATGTCCGACTTTACACATTTCTACACTAGCACCAGATGCTTGCCATATTTCAGCCACAGACTTACTAGAACGCAAATCATAGAGCATTTTAGCCCCTGGATGATTTTTGAGTACTGCCAGCCCAAGCAAAGCACCGACAAAAGAAGCTTCTACAATATCCCCTTTTTCATCAACCAAACCAATTCTATCAGCATCACCGTCCAGTGCAAAACCGAAATCAGCTTGAGTCTCTAGCACTTTCTTTTGCAAATCTTGCAAAGTTTCTAGTTTTAGAGGATTTGCTTCATGATTTGGAAAATTTCCATCTGGTTCTAGATAAAGGTATTCTACTTCTACAGGAAGTTCAGACAAAATTTTTGGCAAAGTTACTTTGGCCATACCATTGCCAGCGTCCACCACAATTTTTAGTGGTTTGATATTTTCTTTTTTGACTAAACTAAAAACTCTGTCTCGATAATCTGCAAAAATTTCTATATCTTCTACTTTTCCTTTTTCAGAAACTTCTTCAAAATCATTATCCAAAACCAAGTTTTTTAAATCCATAAGACCATTTTCTTTGCCAACAGCCAAACCACTACCAAGAGTAAACTTGAAACCATTGTATTCTGCGGGATTATGACTAGCTGTCACCATAACACCACCAGCATAATTAGAATAGTAAGCACAGGCAAAATTGAAAAATGGTGTAGAACAAAGTCCTATATTTACTACATCAAGACCTTCATCATTCAAACCACGTATTACTTCATTTTGAAATCCAAGACTAGTAAGACGCATATCACGACCAGAAACAACTTTTTGTCCTTTTGTGAACAAATTATTTTTTTTCAAAAAAACCGCAAAAGAACGCCCTATTTTATAAGCCAAATCTTCTGACAACTCCCCTTTTATCAGACCACGAATATCATAAGATTTAAAAATATTTTCAGCTATAGACATATTTGTTTTAATTAGACAAAAATTATTTGATAATAAGTGTAAATTAGTATATAATAATGTAAAATACAAGTAAAGGCTTGAAAGATTAGAAAAGCCAAAAAGGCTAGAAAAAGCCTTAGATTTTTGTTCACAGCCTTTCAAGCATTTCAAGCCTTTTAAGCTTTTTAAGCATTTCCCGTATGGACGCCCAAAAATTAATTGACAACTTTTCCAATCATCTAAAAAATGTTATTGCCAAAGCTATCTCTTTAGCTACATTCAAAAAATCTGAAATGGTAGAACCCATTGATCTTTTTTATTCACTAGTTGAAGAAAAAGGTTGTGTTGGTGCTGAAATTTTACGAAAATTTGATTTGGAAGAAAAACTCACTAGAAAAGTTTTTGGAAATTTGAAAAAAGAAGAAAGAACTTTGACAACAGCCAATATACCTGAATTAAGTCCTCAATCTAGACAGATAATTGAAAAAGCTTTGATCATAGCTCATGATAATAAACATGCCTATATTGGAACTGAACATCTATTATACGCACTTACCTATTCCAAAAATATTGAAATAAAAGAAATTTTTTCTTCCCTAAAAATTGATACCAAATATATCAAAGAACAATTACAAATTGTTTTTCAAAATGACACTAGATTCTCCACTCTTAGCAAAGAAGATGAAGAGTTCTTAGACAACATAGATAATTTACCAGAAGATGAACTACCAAATATGACGCCACCCTCAATGCCAATGCCCCAAAAAATGCAAAAAAACAAAAGTGCTATCATCCAATTCACAACCAATCTTACCTCCAAAGCCGAACAACAAAATATTGACGAAGTCATCGGTCGTGATGCTGAAATTGAACGTATTATCAATATTTTGGCACGTAGAACCAAAAACAATCCTATTCTTGTTGGCGAACCAGGTGTTGGTAAGACTGCCATTGTCGAAGGCTTGGCAAAAAAAATAGCCGAAGGCAAAGTCCCAGATATTCTAAAGAAAAAACAAATTTTATCTCTTGATTTGACATTGCTCGTAGCGGGCACAATCTATCGCGGAGAATTTGAAGCCAGACTAAAACAAATTGTGGATGAATGTAGTCGCAACCAAAATTATATTTTGTTTATTGATGAACTACACAACATCATTGGTGCTGGATCAAATCAAGGTACAATGGATGCTGCCAATATTTTGAAACCATCTCTCGCTCGTGGCAAATTGCACTGTATTGGTGCCACTACTTATGATGAATACAAAAAATACATTAGCCAAGATCCAGCTCTAGAAAGACGCTTCCAAAAAGTAGATGTGGAAGAACCTACCTACGAAGAAACCCTCCAAATATTGCAAGGCCTAAAAAAATATTACGAAAATTTTCATCATGTAAATATTTCGGCCAAAACTATTGAAGAAGCGGTACTACTAAGTAATCGATATATTCATGATAATTTTCAACCAGACAAATCTATTGATTTACTCGATGAAGCCTCTGGCTATGTCCGATCAAAACAAAAAACAAGCAAAGAAAATTTGCAGATTTTTGCTTTGGAACAAAAGTTAAGTGAAATGAATGAACAAAAAAATCTAGCCATTGCCGAAGAAAAACTAAAAAATGCGATAGCTCTAAAAAAACAAATAGATAAAATAGCCAAACAAATTTTGAAAATAAAAAATTCTAGTAACAAAAATATTCCTCTTGCAAAAGTAACTCCAGAACACATCCAACATATTGTCAGTCAAAAAATGCATATAGACAAAAGTATTTTAGAAAAGAATGACTGGGAAATTCTAGATAGTCTAGAAAAAAATTTAAATGAAAAAATTGTTGGACAAAAAGAAGCTGTGAAAAAAATTGTTCGTACTCTAAAAAGTGCTAATTTAGGTTTACAAAAAAACAAACCCTTTGCTTCCCTACTTTTGGTTGGTCCAAGTGGTGTTGGCAAAACTGAGCTTGTAAAAAATTTGGCCGAAGAACTT
>JAQUAW010000014.1 GCA_028687045.1 Patescibacteria group bacterium | reverse complement strand
AGACGTACAAGTATCTTTACTCCCATAATCACCCGCATAGCAAGTGACTTGACTATCCATAATTGGTGAAGAAGTTGGCAATTCTATGGTAGTTTCTACATTTTCAATTGGTACATTCCAACCATTCCAGGTCACATTCCAATATAATTTATCATGATCTTCAAAAGAATTAATAGCATTTTTAACATCATAATTTATGATATAAGTTTTTCGTCCACTTACCAACATATTCGCATCACCTATTCTAATATTTTTTATTCCACGAATATCACTTACTACGAAATTGACCTTATTATTATTTTCATCAGTCACGCTAACATTATCAATATTTATAATATAAGTCTTATCATTAATATTATATTTATAAACAATATCACGATAAATACCATGTTTTTCTAGATTTTCAAAATCATAATCTATCTTTTCTTCTACATGAAAAGAAGCATCTGAATTTATTTTTATTTCAGTAACAAAATTATTTATTTTTTCCTCAGCGTGAACCGGCAAGGCAAATAAAAAAACAGATAATATTATTGCCAAAAAAAGTTTTTTAAACATATCAAACGTTTTCTAAAAAGTAATTAAAAAATTGATACGAAATACGAAATATACGAAATTACGAAACTTTCGTATGTTCGTATTTTTCGTATTTCGTATCCCTGAAATTTTATCTAGTAGTAAGAATAGAACGTTTATAATTATCTAAATTTTCTAGCGCAATACCAGTACCCTTAGCTACACAAAGCAAAGGCTCTTCTGCTACATAAGCAGCCACACCAATAGCTTGAGCAATCAGCTCATCGAGATTACGAAGTTGACTTGAACCTCCAGACATTATCATACCTTTGTCCATGACGTCAGCCGAAAGTTCTGGTGGAGTTTTGTGAAGTACTTCTTTGATAGCTTCTATCAGACCTTCCAAATCATGCTGTAGGGCTTCTGTAGTGTCGTCAGAGGTCACTACAATAGTACGAGGAAGACCTGTGACCATATCTCGCCCTTTTACTTCCATAGTCAAAGGACTGTCCATATACATAGCTGAACCAATTTCAATTTTTACTTTTTCAGCACTACTATCACCTATCGCTAATCCATATTTACGACGAATAAACTCAGCAATAGATTGATCAAAACGGTTACCACCAATACGCACAGAACCAACAGAGACAATACCACCAAGAGAAATAACTGCAATCTCAGCTGTGCCACCACCAATATCAATAATCATATGTCCAGAAGCTGAACCAATCGGAATATCAGCACCAATCGCAGCTACCACAGGCTCTTTGATAATATAAGCAGCTTTGGCTCCAGCTGCCATAGCTGCATCCACTACAGCACGTCTTTCAGTGGAAGTAATTCCAGCAGGAACAGCTACCATTACTTCAGGACGAAAAATACGCATACCACCAATCGCTTTGTTGATAAAATATCTAAGCATAGCTTCAGTCGTACGATAACTAGCAATCACACCATCTTTGAGAGGTCGCTCAGCAATAATAGAATCAGGTGTACGCCCAATCATTTCCTTAGCTTCAGCACCGACAGCCAAAACTTTGCGGTCATCTTTAGAAATAGCCACCACCGAAGGTTCATTCACAACAATACCTAATTTAGGTACATAGACGAGTACATTTGTTGTTCCAAGATCAATGCCGACTTTTTTCATAGTATATCTAATTTATCAAAATATTTTTGGCGGATACGAAATACGAAAATTACGAATATACAAACATAGAAAAATTTCGTACCTTTCGTATTTCGTATCCTATTACAAATCAAAACTTTATTTCAAAATTTAAATCTTCAATCAGAGCAGTCTCAAAATCATAATTTCTATCACCCCACTTAAGTTCTTCCTCTGCAGGTGTAGCTGAGACTATATTATTCTTATCAAATTCTAGATGTATAGTCAAATCAGTGTTATTAGAACCTATTTGTTTTTGTATTAATAAATTATAACTTTTATTTTTCACATTATCAATAATACTGTCTGGTAAACTATATTCAAAACTAATAGTTTTTTTATTACCAGGTTCAACAGAAAAATAAACACCAAACCATTTCTTACCATTTTCTATACCAGTATCTACACCAAAAGTATTATCCTTAGCATCTCTTATCCAAGTCTTGTCCCCCACTTTGGCAGATATTAACTCTGAACCAGTAGGTACATAAACCCTAGTATAACTAAGATAATTTGTGGTACGCCAATCAAAACTACCATTGTGTATATAAGTTGTACTAGCAATAGCTTTATACTTATTTTTATCAAAAACCAAAGTATAATTCAAATCACGTTTGATTACTCTATCAGTCTTAAGAGCCGCCAAATTAGCGTCTACCCACATTAGATAATCACCTGATGTCTCGGCCATTTGTCCTGACCAATTGTTTTCTTTTAGTATTTTAGCCAAATCAGATGTCAAAGAGTAGATTACTATATTTTTTTCCTTTAGTAAAGTATTTACTAACGCTTTATAATTATCTAAATTAGAAAACAAATCATTTTTGAGATGGTCCATCAAAGCCAAAAAGAAATCTTGCATAATATCTTTTCTCTCAGTAAAATCAATATCTCTGTTTTGGTAACCATATTCTACTTCATATTCCAATTTTTCAATGACATTATCCGAAGTAAAATTGATACCATCAATAGTGAAAGGTCCGGTTATCTTCATCAACCCTTCCAATACATCTGTAGTAATACCAATCACTCCTGAAATTTCATTAGCTCCAAGATTATTACCATTTTTATAAAATTCCAAAGTCTTTTCAGAACTACTAACAAAATCAGGTGACCAATTACTATCACGAAAATACCATTTATCCACATTTAGTTTATCCAAAATAATTTGTGGTGCACCAGAACCAGAAGAAGAAGTATTAATATTTTCAGTACCGCCCATTTGCAAAAGATTGGTTTGTCCTTGATTCAATTGCAAAGTAGCATAAGAACCAATAAAACCACCACCAGGACGAAGTTCTGTATTATTCAAAAATAAAAGTAAATAAGTTTTTGGTTCAGAAAAACCAAGCAAGTCTGGTAAAAAATTTATAATTTCAGCATTGTCTTCACCTACTTGTTTAATAATTTGTTGTTTTACAAAATCTGATTGCAACAATTTGACAGGTGTAAAATTTTTTACAAAGCTATACGCATAAAAGCCCAGCCCAAAAACAACAACAAAAACTATAGCCAAAACCCACGGCCATTTTTTTCTTTTGTGTTTGAATTCTAAATTCATAAAAATTAATTGTTATTTTTTTCTAAAATTTTTATTACACCTTCGTTAGCATTTACTTCTACCAAGTCACCTTCTTGCAATTGTTCAAGTACACCTTTGACACCAACTAGACAAGTCACTCCCATTTCACGACTAACGATAGCAGCATGAGAAAGTATACCACCTTCCTGCGTAATCACAGCACCAGCTCTTTTCATAAGAGGTACATAATCTGGACTGGTCATAAGACAAAGCAAAATATCGCCATCGTTGAATTCTCCATTACTAATTTTATCAGGATGAATAATTCTGACAATACCTTGGGCTACACCAGGGCTACCTACTTTGCCAGACAAAGTATTGTTTGCAACATTTTCAGTGATAGGACTCCAGACATCATCATACATTTTTCCAAGGACTCTATTCCAATCTATAAACCAAGTACCAAAGTCACTAGATTTCACACTTTCAAAATAACCAGGCAAATATTCACCACCCACAAACTCTACTGCAAATTTTTCTGAAATTGCTTGTCTCAAATTTTCATCTGTCACCAGTATATAAGAAAGTAACTCACGTACATGTTCTTCTGCATTTTCATCCTGTGTGGAAGTCTTCAAAATGTTAGTTGCAAAATCATAAGTAAAATTTACAATATCAAAATTTTCATGAAAACCTTGGGTCAAAATATTGTGACTATCAGCGACCATTTCTCCAATAACACCATGTTTATTGACAACGAAAATGCTTGACCAAATATGATCATTTGGATGTGGTACAAAATCTGCTTGATAATTGTTAGCTTCAATATTTTGTTCTGGTAACCAAGAATGAACAGCATCAGCAATAGTCATACCACGCATACGCAATTTTGGCAGTTCTGGCAAAATAGGGATTAGACGCAAAGCACAATATTCATTTCCACGTTCTGTCAAAAATTTTTCAAATTCTTCACTTCTATTTACTACATCACTAGCTGAAAAACTAGTAGGTTTATCAAAAGGAAAAGTAATAAACTTCGAAAGTTCATCCATTCTTTCTCTTTTCCAATTATCTTCTTCACGAAAATTTTCGGTTTCTTTATGATTGATATTGGCAAACCACTCAGAAAGAGAAATTTGTTTTTGGTATAAACTTGGAAGATCCATAATATAAAATTAGTTATTTATTGTTTTTCAAAGTCGTAATCGGTCTACTTTGCGTAATAAAAAATTCACCATTTTCAAAAGCCCATTCAATATCACAAGGAAAACCATAGTGTTTTTCTATTTTTATAATTAGTTCTGACAATTCAATAATTTCCTTTTCTGATAAAACTTGTCTTTTGCCTTCTTCTCCCAAATCTCGCCACTCATTGCCACCATTTTCTTTTTTATAAAGAGCTCTACTTTGTTCACTAATATTGATATCAATAATTTTCAAATCTTCTTTGCTAACAACATAACTATCTGGTGTAACACTTCCAGAGACAATCGCTTCTCCCAAACCAAAACCAGCTTCAATAATGAGTTGATTTTTATCTTGCGTAACTGGATGGACCGAAAAAGCTATACCAGATTTTTCAGACTGAATCATCTTTTGGATTACCACAGCAACAGAAATATGATCTTCTGTGCTAATTTGCGTTTTTCCACGTTCCAAAAGTTCAAATCGGTAAAAAATAGCTCGTGGAGTAAAAAGTGAAGCCCAACATTTCTGAACATTTTCAAGTAAATTTTCTTCTATAGTATTGAGGAAAGTATCCAATTGTCCAGCCCAAGCAGCCGAGGCAGAATCTTCTGAAGTAGCTGAAGAACGCACAGCAACAAATTTGCTACCAAGTTTTTGATAATTTTTCAAAATTTCAGTAGCGATATCACTTGGCATGTTTGCAGACAAAATAAGCGCTTGAATTTTTTCTGAAGCATTTTCTATAGTGTGCATTTCTTTTACATTTACTTTACTCAAAATAGAATTGATTTCAATATTTAAATCTGTGTCTGCCAAAAATTTTTCAAAAGATTCAGACAAAATTACAAAACCAGAAGGTACAGGAATACCAGCTTGCGTCATTTCACCAAGAGAAGCACCTTTGCCACCAGCGATAGCTACACACTCAGAATCTAAATTTTGAAAATCTTTTAGATAATTCATAACTATTTAAAAAAATTATTTTCTCTTTTTTTGTGAAACATTGAAACCTAAATATTTACCAAACATGAGACGTGTTACTGCATCAATTGCTGGAATAGCTGACAAAAATATCATAGAAAAAGGTAACAACACCCATTGCAAAAGCATGACAATATAAAGATGTTTCGGTTGTTTTGTCTTTGGTCTAGGCAAAAGTGGTAGACTGAAGACAGCTGACAAAATCAAACCAATCATAGATAAGGACATCAACTTTTCAAGCATGTGTGGAGCATTTAGGAACAAAGCACTTTGTCTAATTTCCTCATCAGCCAACCACAGAGGCAGACGACCCAAAATAGTAATGATAATAGCAGCCAAAGACCAAGACCACTTACCTTCCCACTCCACAAAAACCCATTTTATTTTTTTCCAAAGAGGTATGGCTTTATTTTTTTTGAATTCCCAAATCAAATATGGAACATGCTCCACACCCCAAGCCCAACGACGTTGTTGTTTATACAAATTCGACATACTTTTCCACCAATTATCATCGCGTACAGTATCCATCGAAACAGGAATATACATAGGAGTCACTCTATAATCACCATCATGTGCAATCAGACATTGATAAAAAATTCTTGAATCTTCACTTACAATTCTCTTTTCATGAAATCCAGCTTTGACAAGTGCTTCAAAACTCAAAGAATGTGAGGAAAAGGTAACAAGAGCATCCTGACGAGCCAAAGAAGTCATCATCCAAAAAGTAGTACCAAAAGCCATAATACGCAATATAGCTGGTGATTCCCACATATTATTATTGTAAAGTGCCACTGGTTGGAAAGATGTTCTGGTAGGATTTTCAACAGTACAATATAAATAAGTTAAATAGGCAAAATATTGTTCATGACAAATAGTATCAATATCAAAAACAGTTACAACTACATCTTCATATTTCCAATCCTGTCTATCTACATATTCTTTTACTATCCTCTCAGAATAATTCAAATTAGAACCTTTGCCAGGTGTTTCATTTGATAAATCAGCTGGATGTAAAGTAAAAATAATATGATTGAAAGCATGATCAAAATGTGTTTTTACTTTTTCAAAAATATCTTCGCAATGTTCTTTTTTGCGAGCTTCACCAGCAATAACTATCGTAAATTTGTTTTTGTTATAGACCGCTTTTTCCAAACTTTGCAAAGCATCATAGACAACTTCCCATTCTTCATTATAAAGTGTCAAAAAAACTAGATGACGTTTTTCAAGATAATTGGGTATTTCATGATGCAAAGCATCTTTCCAATCTACCTTTCTAATTTTGTGAAAACGCCACCAAGCTACCAAAAGATAAAAAACAAAATTGGCTACTTTCAAAACCCAATAAACATCAAAAACAATAATAAAATAAATCATCCACAAAGGTTTGAAAATAGAAAAAATAATGCCTAAAATAAGTGTCAACCAAATAGACAGCCCTGGTAGGATTTCATAAAATCTATATTTTTGGTAGTCTGTGAACATAGGGTTAACTCATCCCGACCCGCCGTAGCTCTGTGAAACAAGAGCATAGGTGGCGAGGGATCTGTAGATTCTGATTATTTTGGATTAAATTATTACGTACCTTAGAATCAATTAACGATTTATTAATTAAACACATTTACACTTAAGAAAGTTCCCTCGACTTCACTCGTTCGTTCCTCACTCATTTCGCTCGGGATGAAGCCACCCCACCTATATTAGGCTCTCCACTATAAGTCGCTGAAATATATTGTCCCTTTTCTTGTTCTAATAACTTAGGAATCAAACTTTGAACATTAACTATTTCCTCTACCTTTATAGCCAACAAAGGAATCTGCAAAACAAAAGCAAAAGTATTGGCAACCACACAAGCAATACGAGTACTAGTAAATGATCCCGTACCCACTACTATCATTATACCTTTGATATTTTCTTTCTCAAAATTATTTTCAGTCAACAAATTATCTATACACAAAAGTAACTCACGATTTTGTCCTTCATATTTTTTTTCAACCAATTTTTCTGTATCAAAAAGAGCCAAATGAATTTGGTCTTTTTCTGACATGTCAATGAGTAAAAACATAACTAATTTAGTTAGGATACGAAATACGAAAATTACGAATATACGAACTCAATATTTTTTCGTAATTTCGTATCTTTCGTATTTCGTATCCATTTAAACTCCCAATTTATTAATAACTTTCAAATTATCCGCCTCAAATAAAGCATACAAAAATTTATCCATAACATAGCGTCTATCAAAAAATTCTTCTTCTGTCATCACAGTATAACGAATATTGAAACCAAAATCCTTTTCATAATCTTCCACGATTTTTGCCAAAACTCTTGGTTTTATTTTGCCAACAACTAGTAAATCAGTCGGCGCTTTTTTGTCATTGGTAAATTCACCAGATAATACTAACAATTGGGTATCAGCCATTTTATCCTCAAACTCCTTGATAAACTCTTTCTGTCCAACTACTTTATCTTTTATAAGTAAAGCCTGAAGTTCTGAATATATTATTGACTCAGGATTTAGTTCATAATATTTGCGTAATTTTTCACCAACCTCTAGTTCATTTGTATTATCCTTTTCTTTTACTTCCTTTTCTCGAACGATATCCATCGACACAAGTATTTCTAGTTCTCGACGTACAGCATTGATTTGGACACCTACTACCCTAGATAATTCACGTACAAAAAAAGCTTTATCACTTTCGGTATAAAATATTCTAAGTAATTTTAATCTGGTCTTTGAACCAAAAAGTTGTTCAAGCATATTTTTTATTTATAATAATTTTAAACTAATATATAGAATAACAAACTAACCCACAAATGTCCAAATAAAAAACTGGTAATTAATTCGTGAATATAGTATAATAATTAATGCCAATAAAGTCAAAGGCTTTGTTCAAAAAGCCTAATTAATAAGCCTTTATTCATTTATGAAAAATGGACTAGAAATTCAGGAGTTTTTTGTTGAAGGTAGTAATCAAAGGGCGTCACATGTCCTACTTCATATCGCAGAACCCATTACCCAAACTGAAAAGGACAAGGGCTATTTTTTTGCAATTATAGAAGTAAGTGGTAGCTATTCAGAGCAAATAAGCCAATTGCAACAAATAGTCGATGATATAGAAATCAAATACTACGATGAAGAAAATACTAATATTGATAATTATTTTGAAAGTGTCTTACAAGAAATAAACCAACAAAGCCATAATATACTACAATACAAAGATAGCAAGGTTTCTGCATTAGTTGGTATAATTCAAAAAAGACACTTGATACTAGCCTATCATGGTTCACCCAATGCTTACTTATTTTTTGCAGGTAAAGAAGGCTTACGTAGTACTGAAATAATAGATCAAGAAGAAACAGAAAACCCTGAACAACTTTTTTCTTCTGTGGTAGAAGGTGACATGAAAGATGATGACTACTTATATGTAGCTACACCTAGTGTAACCGGACACTTCTCACCAGATAGAGTACGCAAGATAATCCAAAATCGTGCTACCAAACAAGGAACAATGCACATACAAAAAGTTTTGGAAAATTTACAAGATGAAAAATCCTTTGGTGGTATTGTTTTTCATACTCCAAAAACACAACTTGAAGTAAAGCGCTATCGCAACACCCAAGCTGATGATATTGGTTCTCAAGAGTCTATGGATGACTTACTAAATACTACTAGAAATACTGCTGATACACTGTCACCTTCTCTACTAAAAAATCTAAAAGACAAAATAAACTCGTCATTTAGAAAAAACAAAGATAATACAAATTTAGACAAAAAAATTATCAAAAAAACCAGTCGAGGCGTAACTAATCATGGTAATATTGAAACCAACTTTCGAAGTAACAAAAAAAATAAAGACCAAAAACTATCAGAAAAACTTTTGGTATTAATTGGCAAAGGATTAGTATTTATTTTTACTGGAATATTTTTTGTATTCAAAAAAGTATTAACTACAATACTAAGCTGGATTAGTAATATTTTTTACTTAATTACCAATAAATCAGGTAAACGAACTATTATAGCAGATAGATTCATTACGGCTCTAAATGAAAGAAGAGAAAGAGTCAGAAATGTAAGCATGATAAGCAAAATACTTTTTATAGCTCTTATATTACTTGCAGTAATTTTCTTGAGTAGCATTGTTTATATAAAAATAAAAGAAAACAAAGAAGCAAAAATAGCTCAATATGAAAACATGCTCCAAACCATAAATGACAAAAAGGATGATGCTGAAGCAAAATTACTTTATGGCGAAGATAGCAAAGCTTTGGAAATACTTGATGAAGCCAAATTAATGATAAATAATCTATCACAAAATACTGACGAAGAAAAAACAAAATATAATGAACTAATTACTTCTATAGACGAAATACTAAACAAACTACAAAAAATGAACAATGTAGAAACTGAAATAATTGCTGATTTCAATAATAGTAAACCAAGTGATCCACTTCAAAAAATAATTAATATAGGAGATGATATTTTTGCTTATTCCGAAAAAGACAAAAATATGTACAAAGTCAATATTATATCAAAAGATATTGAAACCAAGAATCATGAAAATCAAACAAATCTTCAAACAGCTACGACACCAAAAGAAGAAGACAAAATAATATTTTTGAGCAAAGACAATAACGTATTTGAATATACCAAACTTACAGGATCTTTATCAAAAAAAGATATTGGATTCCCTAATGATAATGCTAATATTACTAATATTGCAATTTACAACAGAAAACTTTATTCTCTAAGTCCTAGTACTGAGCAAATATACAAACATAGCCAAACACAAACAGGCTATGACAGAGGCACTGCTTGGATAACACAAAAATCCAGTTCTTTATCCAAAGCTATTTCTATAGCTATAGATGGCGATGTCTTTGTACTAACGACTGATGCCAAAATTTTACATTTCTATGGTGGACAAGAAAAAGCCTTTGAAATTCAAGGTGTCCATCCTGAACTAAAAAACCCTACCGAAATTTGGACATATGCTGATTCTGATTATTTATATATTCTTGATCCAGAAAACAAACGTATAGTACTATTAGACAAAGATGGCAACTTCATCGAACAATTCACCTCTAGTGAATGGAAAAAACCAGACAATATGCTAGTAGACGAAGACAACAAAGTAGTATATGTGCTGGATGATAATAAAATATATAAGTTTTCAACGAAATAAAACATAATTTTGAAATTTAGAAATTTTAAAACAATTAATGAATGAATTAATTTTTAAATTAGTAATTGAGAATATATTTCAAAATTGTAAAATTAAAAAATTGTTTGAAAATTGGAAATTCAAAAATTGAAAATTAAAAAAGAGACGTCTCAAACATTTGAAACGTCTCTTTAATTTTTATAAACTCAAAAAAATTTATTTTAGAGTTACAGTAGCTCCAGCTTCTTCTAATTGTTTTTTCAATTCTTCAGCTTCAGCTTTTTTGATGTTTTCTTTGATTGCTTTTGGAGCTCCGTCTACCAATGCTTTAGCATCAGCTAGACCAAGACCTGTAGCATTTTTTACAGCTTTGATAACGTTGATTTTGTTATCACCAACAGCTGTAAGTTCTACTGTGAATTCAGTTTTTTCTTCAGCAGCAGGTGCAGCAGCTCCAGGAGCAGCCATCATCATTGCAGGTGCAGAAGCACTAACTCCGAATTTTTCTTCAAGAACTTTTACAAGTTCAGCAAGATCTAATACAGACATTTTTTCTACCATCTCTACAAGAGATTTGAATTTTTCTGGGACAACTACGTCCTTTTTTTCTTCTGACATAAATTTATTTATTATTAATGTTATTATATTTTAGCTTCTTTGATAGCGTTCATTACGGTGACTAAACCACGTAAGTTACCAGCTAGGACATTTACAAATCCTGATACTGGAGCATTCAAAGTACCTACCAATTGACCAAGCAATTGTTGTTTGTTTGGTAATTTTGAAAGTTCTCTTACTTTTTCACCAGAGATGAAATTACCTTCCAAGATACCTCCAAACAAAGTTACCATTTCATGTTTTTTTGCAAATTCAGCTACAATTTGTGCAGGAGCTACTTCATCTTCCTTACCTAGGAAAACAGCGACACTACCTTCAAATTGTTTTGTATCAACGTCTAAACCAGAATCTTTCAAAGCACGTTTTAACAATGTCTTTTTGGTAGCATAAACAGAGATGTTTTGCTCACGACATTTGTTACGTAATTCTTCTGATTCAGATACTTTTAGACCTTGATAGTTTGCAAAGACAGCTGACAAAGAACTTTTCAAATCATTTGATAAATTCCCGATAGCTTGTTCTTTTTCTATTCTTGTTTTTGCCATACAATCTAATTCTTTTTTATTGTATTTTCAAAAAGAAAATTGACAATAAAAAAAGTGGTTTAAAAACCACAGAACATTTTAGGAAATCGACCCTTTTACTACATTTATTAAAAAGTGTAAAATTTTTCCCTCGGCAGGATGTTTAAGTCATTTCTGACGCCTGCTGTCTATGGTGCTGATATAGTACAATAAGTCTGCCAATTTGTCAAGTATAAATATAAACAACAAAAAAACTCCAATTTCTTGGAATTTATCAAAAGTCAAAATTGTAGCGCCACGGGGAATCGAACCCCGATTACCAGGATGAAAACCTGATGTCCTAACCATTAGACGATGGCGCCATATAAATTGTCCAACTAAAGACGAAAAAATTATACACAAAAAGATATTAATTGTCAATGTTTTTGTGTGAATACATAAAAGGCTTGAAAGGCTTGAAACCTGCCTGCCGGCAGGCAGGAGCCCGAAAGGCTATTTTTTATTTGTTTTAATCACCAACAAAGTGCTTTCATGTTTTTATGTTTTAATGTTTTAATTTTCCTAAAAAGGCCCTTGAAAAATTCCCCAAACTATGGTTTAATATTCTAACTATGATTATATTAGGAATCGAAAGCTCCTGCGACGACACATCAGTTTGTCTTATGGACATCACAGACGAAAAAATAGAAATACTAGCCGAAAAAACAGCTAGTCAAATTGATATACACAAAAAATATGGTGGTGTTATTCCGGAAATTGCCGGACGCAAACACGCTGAAATAATTACTCCTGTGGTTGAGGAAATAATGAAAGACTTTGCCAAGCCTGATGCTATTGCTGTCACAGCTGGCCCAGGTCTTATTACAGGACTGATTGTAGGCGTCGAAACCGCCAAAACTCTGTCTTACCTATGGAATATCCCACTTGTGGCTGTAAACCACATAGACGGGCATATAAACAGCGTGAAGCTACATCTAGAAGCTGACAGTACCAACCAAAAGCTCGACTTCCCTATCTTATCTCTAGTCGTCTCTGGTGGACATACTGAGCTTATTTTATCAAAAGAAAAAAGCCACTATGAAAAAATTGGTGGCACTCGTGATGATGCTGCTGGTGAAGCTTTTGATAAGATTGCCAAAATTGTTGGACTGGAATATCCAGGTGGACCAAAAATTTCCAAACATGCCGTTGATGGCAATCCAAAAGCTATCAAATTCCCTCGCCCGATGATAGACAGCGATGATTATGACATGAGCTTTTCCGGTCTCAAAACTTCAGCTCTTTATTGGCTTCAAGACAATGCTCCAAAAACAGAATCTAACACCTACCACCTAGAACCTAAAAACTTGTCAGACTTTTGTGCCAGTTTCGAACAAGCTATTGTCGATGTCTTGGTTGAAAAAACGGCCAAAGCAATAAAACAATACAAACCAAAAAATGTCTTGCTAGTCGGCGGAGTTTCTGCCAATGCCAAACTTCGTGAAACTCTGAAAAATACTATTGAACACATTTCTGGTACAGACTTCCATCTTTCTGCTCTCAAGTATTCTATGGACAATGCTGCCATGATTGCTGCTGCTGGTTACAACAAGGCACGCGAAGGTAAATTTACCGACTGGCGAGATGTGCAAGCTGATCCGAATTGGAAAGTGTACAAACAAGTCAAAAGTTCATAAAGTCCATAAAGTTATAAAGTTAAAAGAACGCTTAAAAGCGTTTTTTTATTTTTTACAAATTAACCAAGCTATGATACAATTTTTTTACATATAAATAATAATTTATGAGTGATGGAGAAATGAGAAATAAACCTTGTTTTTGTGGAAGTGGCAAAAAATTTAAAAAATGTCACCTTAATAAAAAGCCAAGAGAAATAATTTTACAAGCAGATATGGGTAAATCTGTGATTATTAATCGTTTAAAATTACAAAATAATGAAATAACCTTAATGAACAATAATGATGAACTAACACCAACATATTCAAAATTAATAAAAACAATTTATAAAGATGATAATAAAGGTAAAAAAATTATATTTCAAATTCCTCAATTATTTAAAGATTTAAAAATTGATTTGTCTTTTCTTAATAAAATAGATAATACTTACATAATAGACACAAATACATACAATGAAAAAATTAATGGTCAATATTTATCAGTATCAGTAGCTGCAATTTATGATAAAAAACTAAAATACATTGATGTTATGACAAAAACATTCAATCATACAGAAAAAATAATGGCAGAAAAGATTGGAATAAAAAATTTGATTGATCTTATTGAATCAAGAAATCACATAACTAAAAGCAAAAAAAATATACTAATTATAACTGATCATGATTTAGATAAATTGGATCAGTACAATTCAAGAGAATTACCTTTATTTGAGAAACCAGAAAAATTTTATATACCAAGTTACATAAAACTGGGATATGCTAGTGCTGATAAAAAAAATGACAGCGAAATAAATAGAATATTAAATGAATGTGATAAACTAGCTAGTAAGACAATAAAAGAAATTTTAGAAAATAATAAAACAATATGAAAAAACAAATCATCACTATCTTAGCCGTAACACTTTTTTTGACAGGCTGTACCCAAAACATAGACGCTAACAAAAAAATAGAACCAGTAGTTTATAACGAAATTGATACTACACTAACAGAACCTGGAATTTATCATGAAATTGAAACAACTCTGACCAGTGAGATTGTTGATGATATGGTAAACTTTTCAGTTCTAGTTCCCAAAGAAATAACCAAACTTCAAAAAACTGGACAGAATTTTTGGTTTGATCAAAATCAAAAAATAAACATGAAAGAACCAATGTATCATTTATATGAAAAAGTTGAATGCAAAGATAATAGCAAAAGTGATTGTTCAATAGTAGGTTTGAAAGCTTACAAAAACAATTTACCTCCAGATTTCAAAATTGGAGAATGTGATAGTGATGATTGGTGCCTAATAACAGAACCAGCATTTCAAAAAGATTTAACAAATAATATTAAACAATTATCTGGATTTTATGGTTTTGGCAAAGACATCTATACAATTGGAAGTAATGAAGGAAGTCTCAATGGTGAAGGTATAAATGGCGAATATAATTATTCTATTTACAAAAATGATAAAGAAATTTTTTCCCATCCTATGTATTTCGGAGCAGAAAGTATTATTGAAGATGCAAGTATTGTCTCAGATTCACCAGCCTTCACTTTTTATGATCCAATAAATATAACTAACGAAAACAATCCCATAACAACAAATAACATTTGGTACAATGATGAAACTATCAATAAAAAATATGAAGTAGATTCAAGTTCCTATTTATTTTCTTATCAAAATAAAACTGGATTTGTCGGAGAAAAAGATGGAAAAAAATTTGTTTTCTTCAACGGACAAAAAATATCCGAAAACTTCGATGAAATAAGAACAACAAGTTGTTGTGCTGTTTTTTCCTATCCAATAGAATTGGACAAAAGTGGTATCATGTTTTTCCTAGCTAAACGCGGAGAAAAATACTTTTTTGTAGAAATAAATTTGAATGAATACTTAAAATAAAATATTATGAAAACCGTCATCATCGCTTCCAAAAATCCTATCAAAATTGAAGCTGTCAAAATCGCTTTTGAAAAAATGTTTTTGCAAGAAAAGTTTGAATTCATTGGCGAATCAATTCCTTCTGATGTCAGTGACCAGCCTATGAGCAATGAAGAAACTTTACAAGGTGCTATAAATAGAGCAAACAACGCACAAACTAAATTTCCTGAGGCTGATTTCTGGGTAGGTCTCGAAGGAGGACTTGAAGAAATTGCAGAAGATTTAGGTTCTATTGCCTGGATAATTGTGAAGTCAAAAGACAAAATTGGCAAAGCTCGTGCTCTCACTTTTTTACTTCCTCCAAAAGTTACAGAATTAATAAAACAGGGAAAAGAGATGTCTGAAGCTGTCAATGTTGTTTTTGGAGTAAACAATTCTCAACACAAAGGCGCAATTGGTACTCTGACCAATGATATTATCACCAGAACGACAGATTATATGGAAACTGTTGTTTTGGCACTTGTACCTTTCAAAAATCCAGATCTTTATTAAAAAAATTTAACATTACAAATTTGTCATTGATTTGAAATTTGAATTTTGGATTTTGTAATTTAAAACTTACTTACAAATAAAAAAACACTGTCATTTCAACAGTGTTTTTTTGTTTTAATGTTTTTATGCTTTCATGTCTCTACATTCCCATTTTCTTTCTAATAAACGCTGGGATTTCTAAATCTTCATCAGGACTCTTCGGTTTGTTGCTAGTTTGGTTTATAATATTTGAACTAGGTCTAGATTGAGGTGCAGGAGTTTCCATATCAATATCTAAATCAAGTGAGGAACCAACACTTCTACGACTAAATCCACCAACTCTTACGGCTGGTTTTTCTTCTATCTCAGAAACAGGTTCTTCTTCTAAAAATTCTTCATCACGAGGTCTTGAGAATTCTCTACTATCAGACTTTTTACCAAAAATATTTTGTTTGAAAATTGGACGTTTGGCAGTAAATACTTCCATACCCGGATTATGAGAATCTGCTTTTATAGCTTTGGTCTTATCTCTTTCATCAAAACCAGTAGCAACAACAGTAATACGTACATCTTCACCCATAGTTTCATCAATCACAGCCCCAAAAATAACTTTGACATTATCATCAGCAGAACTAGTAATAATTTTGGCTGCTTCAGCGACTTCTTGCATACCAAGATTAGTACCACCAGTAATTGAAAATAATATTCCTTGAGCACCATCAATAGAAACTTCAAGTAAAGGACTTGATATGGCAGCTTTGGCAGCGTCGACTGCTCTATTTTCACCTGTACCAATACCAATACCCATCAGAGCAGAACCAGTATCACTCATAATAGTTTTGACATCGGCAAAATCGACATTGATAAGACCTGGAACAGTAATCAATTCTGAAATTCCTTGAACACCTTGTCGGAGTACATCATCAACAATTTTGAAAGCATCAAGAAGACTGGTTTTTTTGTCAATAATTTGTAAAATTCTATCATTTGGAATAGTAATAATAGTATCCACATAACGCGCTAATTCTTCATAAGCATTTTCAGCGATAGTCTTTCTTTGTGGACCTTCAAAAGTAAAAGGTTTGGTAACAACAGCCACTGTCAAAATTCCCATATCACGAGCAATCTCTGCTATCACAGGAGCAGCACCAGAACCAGTACCACCACCAAGACCACAGGTGATAAAAATCATATCAGTGTCTTTGAGAATTTCACGTATTTCATTTTGTGATTCTTCAGCACTACGTTTACCAAGTTCAGGATTCATACCAGCACCAAGACCACGGGTAACTGTTTTTCCAATATGTAATTTTTTCTGCGCTGAATTATGATGTAAAGCTTGAACATCAGTATTGAGTGCCAAAAAATCTACTCCACGAATTTTACTATCAATCATTCGTTGAATAGCTGAATTGCCAGATCCCCCTACTCCAACAACTTTAATTTTTGCAAATGTTTCAATGTCTGGTTTTACTTGTGGCATATATAAATTTATTCTCCACCCAAGGCGGACTAGTATTAAAATACTCAGATAATTGAATTGTCGAGTTATCTTTCAACAGTAAAGTTTTTTTAATAACAAGCTTGAGTACTTTTTGTATTCAAACAAATATAATTCGAATACAAAATTTATTAACTTATATATATTTTACTAGTTTTTGAAAATAGTGTCAAGAAATACTAATCTTAACACGAATAAACACGAATATGATCTAACATATTCGTGTTTATTCGTCTGTCATTCGTGTTATCCAAACAAATAAAAAAGACGCCCAATAAGAGCATCTAAATATTCTAATAAATAAACATTTTTAAGGCATCAAATTCTTCAAAACATTACGTAACTTGTCCCCTACTTTGGCACTAATATTGAAAGAAGTCCTTCTTGATCTAACACTTTGTAAAAGTGAACTTCCCCATTTTACCATACCAATAGCTGAAGCAAAGGAAACATCATTTACTTTGCTACTAATACTATCCAATCCCAAAGGATAACCCAACTGCGCTGGCAAAGACAATACTTCTTTGGCGACATCTACCATACCTTCTATTTTGGATCCACCACCAATAAAGATAGCACCTGCAGGCAACATACCACTTCTTTCAATAGTTGCCAATTCATCATCCACTTTTTCAAGTATTTCACTAACACGAGCTTCAATAATTTGATTGATATAATAACGAGTTACGACGTCTGACTTATCAGCACCAAAATCTTTTAGATCTATGGTTTCTTTCTTGTTTACACCTTTACTAACACAACTACCATATTCAACTTTTACTCTTTCTGCAATATCAATAGAAGTCTTAAGTCCCAAAGCCAAATCATTGGTAACATGAGCAGAACCAATTGGAATAACAGCACTATGCAAAACATCACCATCTTCATACACTACCATACTCGTAGTAGGTCCTCCTACATTTATAACTACGCAACCCAATTCTTTTTGTCTAGTACTAGTGACAACTTCACCTGCTGCCAAAATAGATAAAACAAAATCATCGACATCAATACCAGCACGATAAACAACTTTTGTTAAGTTTTTTATATGAGAACTAACACTATGAATAATTTTGGTATCTACCTCTAATCTAATACCTGTCATACCTATAGGATCTTTTATACCAGTTTGACCATCCACAGAAAAACTACGTGGTAACACATGCAAAATATCATAATTGAGTGGTGTAGCTACAGCTTTGGCAGCATCAACGGATCTTTCAATATCATCTTCAGAAATTTCACCATCAGTACGTGAGACAGCAATCACACCTTTACTTTCTTGAGCAATAATCTGTGTACCAGAAACACCTACCCAAACATGCTCTACTGGCAAACCAATAATTTTTTCTACTTGTTCCAAAGCATTAGATACAGCAGAAACAGTATCTTCAATACTAACAATTTGACCTTTCTGTACACCTTCAGATTGTACTTCAACAGCAGCTATTATTTGCAAAGAAGGATGATCTTCATCTCTCATATTAGAAAATTGTCCGACGGCAAGACGAACACTACTAGAACCAATATCTAATCCTGTAATAATATCTGTCATTTGTTTATTTTTTGCCATACTATTTTTTGGATATATTATAACACTATTTACTTATAAGCTCAACTATATATGGATAAAAAATCATACAACCTATTACTAAAGACCCAACTGAAGCCAAAAAAACAACACCCGCCATAATATCCTTCAATAATTTTACTTGTGAATCTAGACGTGGTTTCAATAAATCCAAAAATCTTTCAATAATGGTATTGAACATTTCTAAAGTCAAAATAAATGTGACTAACAACAATACCACAATTTTTTCTGAATTTCTTAATCCTAAAAAAAACATAAAAGCAATTACCAAGACAGCAATGATTACTTCAATTCTAAAATTTTGTTCACGCCTAAAAGTGTAAGTGATACCCTTCAAAGCATAAAAAAAACTTTTTTTTAATTTCATCAATTTTATCATAATAATTCTTTTACAAATTTTTCCTGTAAAGCAAACATTACTTTGGCATCAACTTCTTTCATATGATCAAATCCTAAAATATGCAAAACACCATGCACCAACATTCTAATCATTTCTTCACGTGGTGAAATATTATTTTCTTTGGACTGTCTAATTATTTGTGGTAAACATATGAAAATATCACCAAAATCTTTTTCTCCTAAATTAAAAATTTCTTCCCCTTCTTCTATAGCAAAAGATATAACATCTGTTATTTTGTCTTTACCACGATAATTTTTGTTTAAATCTTTTATCTTTTTGTCACCAACAATATGAACACTGATATCACCATCTTTTTTATTTTTTTTGAGTACAGCAAAAACAATTTTTTTTATTTCATCATCATTCAATAAAAATTTTTTTACATTTTTGAAGATACTACATTCCATAAATTAATTGTTACTACTAGTACTAGAACTTTTTTGAGTATCTAAAGTTGGTAAAATAATATTGATTACACTACTTGTAGCAGTACTACTACTTGTCCCTGGATAAATATTTTGCTCAGGCAAAACATTAGTTGTCTTAGACATTCTAAAACTCTGATACATCATTTGCATCACATGTCGATACATTATTGCAATTCTATCTTTTGGATGATAAATAATAGTATAAATAAAATTTTCATCTTCAAAATAAGCTACCAAACTATCCTTTCTAACCATAGACTTCTCACCAAAACGATTCACAAAAGGACTTAGGTCATTATAATTTTGTCCTTCAGCATTACGACTAAACCAACTAACAAATTGTTGACCGACATCTTTTTTGAAAAACCTTACTTCTATATAATCACCAGTACTAGCACTAAAAAGAACTTGTGTTTCACGAGTATCTACAGAACCTCTCTGCCAACCACTTGGGTAATATATACGATAACCTACTGTAGAATTTTTGTATTCTTTTACCAAACCTGAATCAACAATTTTTACAGGCGCTTGTCCTTTTGGATTATACAAATTATAAACTTCTTGACCATCATAATAATTGTCTTTGTCAGTATCCCAAGTACCACTATCAGTACCAAATATACCTTCTTCCAAATCTGTCAAACTATCAGCATCAATATCTGAAGTATCCAAAGTTATAACAGCAGGTAACTCTAAAAAAACATTATCCAAAGAAGGTGTTGTGGTAGGTACATCAATCGTACTACTAACAACTACATTAGGTGTACCTGTTACAACTTGATTGTCCACATTTGTTGTTGTATTTTTTACAATTACTTCAGGAGTGGCTACATTATTTTGTGAAAGTAATTGTAGTCTAGCTTTGTTATAACCATCAATATAATACCAAGATATGGCAGCAACAGCTATCACAAAAAATATAGAACCAAAAATCCAAATCTTTTTTGTAACAGGTTTGTTAACATTTGACTTACTAGACTTTAGCTTCTTTTTATTTTTATTAGCATCAACAATACTATTAGATTTTGTAGTTGCAGTTAATTTTTCTTCATGATCATGATAAATATATGGATCTTGCCCACCATAAAACACTTCAGGTATGACAATAGTCTGAATCTCACTATATTTATTTTTTTCTATTTTATTTTTTTTATTACCAAACATAATTTAACAACTACTTAGTAGTGTTGGTTGTACTTATAGTACTACTTGTATTAAAACTAAGATTTGATTCAGTACTTGTTGGAAGTTCAAACAATTTTCCAGGGCCTGTTGGACTATAACCATTTTTTATTTCTGTGCCATCACTATAGGTATCTCCATCAGTATCCGGTTTAAGTGGATTTGTTTTCCAAATAGTCACTTCATCGGCATCACTCAAACCATCTGCATCAGTATCCCAATTTAAGGGATCTGTAGCAATACTATTTTCTCTAACGTCAGTCAAACCATCCCCATCAGTGTCCAATGGCTCTCCCACTATTACATTTTGATTACTATCAATACTACTAGTGACATTTTCTACAGGTACAACATTATTAGTAGGTATTGTTACTGTATTATTGTTAGTTGTTGTGTTAGTACTATCAAATACAGGTGTTTGTTCAAAACCATTGTTATTATTTATATTATCTTTTATAAAAGAAAAATAAATCCAAGCACTGCCTGATCCTAATATAAAAATAACTACCAAAACAATAATCCAAATAACTATTTTTTTACTACCAACAGGTTCTGTAAATTGTAAATTATTAGAGGCTGTATTTTGGTCATTCATGCCTGGTGGAGGTAACACAGTTTGATAAGGTGGCTGACCATTTTGAGGCATCTGACTATTGTAATTATTAGCTGAAAAACTATTTACAGGAGGATTTACAACATTTGAAGGTACGATATCTGATATAGATTCGACAACAGGTGTATTGTCTACTCCTCCAAACATATCATCAACATTTTCTTGAGTATCTACTTTTGGCTTCAAAATACCTGCCCCTATGGCAGAATTCAAAGGTTTTGCTACAGGAGTAGGCTCTACTGGCTGAGCAGGCTCAAAAACTGCATTATTATCATCTGCAACAGCAAACATATCATCAGGTTCTGCTATGGGTAAATTAGAAGGTATCTGATTTGAATTGTTGTTATTATCATCGAACATAAATAAACATTATTATATAAATTATTTTTTCAAAGGATCAAAACCATTTACAATTTCTAGACCATCTCTATAACTATCACCGTCAGTATCTGGATTCAAGGGATTTGTTTTGTATTTCTCTATTTCTAACTTATCTGAAATTTCATCAAAATCAGAATCTGGTTCCCACTTATCAGTACCAAGCTTAGTCTCTTCATCATCAGTCAAGCCATCTCCATCTTTGTCTGTAGCATACCACTGTGGTGGTGTAACAGGTTCACTAGGTAAAGTTATAACTTGAAATTCAGCGTTAGTGGAATTACCTGCATCATTTGTGATTGCATTTTTTTTATTCAATCTATACTTATTATAGAAGAAAATGCCAGAAGATACAATCGCCACCATGAGGACAATAATTAAAATAATGTAAATAATCTTTTTGTTCATAAAATAATTTAAAGTTGACACTTAGTAGTATTAGGCATTTTTTCTTTTACTTGACACAAACTAGTAGCAATAGCGCCATTATAACCGCTTGATATATCTGCATAAAATCCATAAAAAGTACTAACAGGAACACTTATAGGTTCAGTTGCTGAAATAGGTATGATAATAGCTTGATTACTAAATCTACCAATATTGAAAACATGCCAATAATTGGCCGTAGCATTATTGGAAGGTTGTGCATTATTTAGAGAAAAAGAATAATCTGGTTTTACATAAGCATATGGACTACCACCTCTACCAACATAAACATCTACCCAGACATCATAATCTTTCAATTGATTGATAGGTGCTTCCAAAGCACTAACATAAAAGGCAAAAATATCCATATCATCAACAGGTGTACTAACAGTACCCATTGAATCAAAAGTTACAGATTGAACACTACTAAATAAACCAGTAACATATTCACTAAAGACAGATTTTATTCCACCAACTCCTTGATAATTTGCACAAGTTGAAATATCCATTACAGAACATAATTTATTATCAGCAGCTACTTCTGAATACCTAATATTATAAGGAGATTGAGTTAGTGCAATGTTAGTGTCAGAATAAACATTTCCCACAAAATGAATATCATTTTTCTTTTGCCATCTAATGACAACTCTCATTTTTCCTGAAAGAACTTTTGGATTGAGAATTATTTCATTTTCTACTTCATTAGCATCTGATGGCATGTATGGATAATCAAAGATACTACCATAACCATTTTTCTCAGCCAAATCTAAATCATCAGTCTGTAATCTAGAACCATCAATACCTTTGTTTACAAAAATCTTATAGTCATTAACACATAATTGATCATTTTGAATACCTCCTAGATTTGTTCCATCAAAAATATTTTTAGAAATACCGGTTCTAAAACCTTGTATAGGTAGATATGATGCTTCAGATATTAACAAATCATACATATCATTTTGTACATTTTTCTTATAAAGATCAATAGTTTGATCTTTACCAGAATTCAAATCTGGATGATATTGATATAAAAGATCTTCAGTCAAAGTATTCAACACAGCCAATTTAGGCACAGGTAAATTTGCACCACTACCACAAGTCACACAACTATTTTGAACCAGTTGACAATTGTTAGTACATTGATAAACACCTCTTTGAGTGTCATCACAACTAAGAGCTAGCGTAGCACTATCTCGATTAAATACAAATTGTTGTTTACCTTCATTATCCAAAGTGTAATCACATTGCTCTAAGAAATTATTATTAATATCTTTATCGACTATACCATTTCCACAACGTTGTGAAGCTTCCAAAGTTTGAACCAAACAAGTATTACTACAATAAGTACAAGATCTACCATATTCTGGCCTACATTGTACACCATTTTGTGTACCCAAATCACATTGTTCACCAATATCAACTTTATTGTTTCCACAAACAGGTGCTTCCTCAGAAGTTGCTGATTGTTTTTTACATTGAACAACATCACCATCCTCAACAAAACCAATAGCATTTTCTAAAGAAAAACAATTTATTTTTGAAACATTACTATTTAAATAAAAATCATCTTGAACATTGATATATGAAAAAGCACTATTATCTGAATAGATTTTAGTATCAATACCATACATAGAATTTGTTCTGCACTCAGAAGACGACGATCGACAAGGATAAACTTTAACAGTATCTGAATTATCAATAGGTGTATAGATAAGATCATTTTCATACATACAAACTTTCTGACTAGGCGCCAATGACACTTTCCTAACTGGGAATTTAGTAATAGGACACATAGCATTGGTTGTACAAACTAAGTTTTTATCAGGATAATCACAAGTACCTTCTGTCAGACACACACTATTACAACCATCATTAGCTAGCAAATTACCATCATCACATTCTTCAGCACCTTCAACTACATTATTACCACAAATATTTGGTAAAGGTAATGTACAATTATTCTTACAGTTATCATTATCATTTAAATTAGAATCATCACACTGTTCTTCATAATCCCATTGAGTAATGCCATCTCCACAATAACCACCAGGGGCACTACAATCATATGAACAACTGTTTTGTTTAGAAAATCCATAATTAGATATCCCTGCAAAAAGACAATCTCCTTGATCTAACTCACCTGGATAAGTAAGTCCTTCACAATCAGCATTTGTACTACAATTTCTCAATTCAACACCTTCTACAGTTCCATCTACAACACAAATACGAGAACCACCCATGGCAGGAGCTAACCCACAATAACTAGCTACAGGAACATCTATTTGAACACAATTATCATCTGTAAGACAACTCAAATCTTTTTTCAATTCACAAAAACCTTTTTGATATTTATCGTCTGTTTTTTCACAATATTCATATTGTGGTTGAGAAATACTATCACCACAAAAACCTAGTCCACTATAACTACTAGATCCAGGTTCAGGTTTTTGACAGTTTATATCACAATGACTATAACGACCATTCAAGTCACCATCATCACACTGCTCTCTCAAATCACCACTTATTACAGTTGTTGTCACTATGTAAGTACTATCCAATATACCATCACCACAAGCTTTGGCACCATAAGTATTACAAGAACTACTTACAGACCACTTACAATTATTTGGACTACAAGTAGCCAAAGCTTTTGTGCCAGGACTACATAGACCTCCAGTGGCAGATCTATCAACAAATTTAGTACTATTTGGAGGTTCACATTCTTCACCAACAGCATAATTCACAATACCATCACCACAAGTAAAATTGGAAGTAGAATAACTAATCAAATCTTCAGGTGTACAAGATCTACCAAAAATAATTTTGTTTTGGTCAATATATCTACTAACAAAATCATTATCATTAATACTTTGCAAATATTCAAATGGAGCATAAATATTGTAACTTTGGGTAGAACTTACAAATTTGTATTCATAAACTTCCGCAAAAGTAGGACACTTATAAGTAGAGCTACTTGCATTCCAACAAGTAAGAGGATCGTGATCACTACAACCAACCCATTGATTTACAGGATCAACACTGACAGTACCAGCATAACTATTCAACAATCCCCAAGAATTTTGCCACTTAGAAGTAGTATAACCTGGAATAAAAGAACCACTCTTCAAATTTCCTACGAAATCATCTCTACCATAA
>JAQUAW010000013.1:10911-26046 GCA_028687045.1 Patescibacteria group bacterium | reverse complement strand
GTAGTACTAGTTGTTGTCTTATTATATACATCACTCTTATTATTACCTATTACATAGGTTGTTCCTACTGGATTACCGTTAGCATTCCAAGATACGGTGACAGCAGTTTGGCCATTGGCGGTAGCGGTAACACTAGTTGGCAGAGCTGGGTTGGTGTAGGTGCTGGTGACGGTGGAGTAACTACTAGCGTTACTATAACTGTCTGTGGCTTTTACTTGCCAAGAGTATTCTGTGTTAGGAGTAAGAGCTGAAGAACTACCATAGGTATATCTGGTATTTGTAGTTGTAACAGATGTACCTGCAGTACTAGAAACAGTGTAAAAACTAGTGTCTACTACAGCTTCCCAAACAAATTCTAAAGTTGTACTAGCTGATGTAAAAGTAGAAATACTTGGAGCACTAGAAATAACATTGTCGAGAGTGACAGTTGTTGTAGCCATTGTTGAAGTTACGGTTCCATCGTAAGCGACAGCATAAACACAATAGACACCGTTAGCATCTGACAAATCTGTTTGAGAACCCCAAGTTGAAGTTACTATATTAGCTCCCGGTGTAGTAGTTACTGTTGTTACTTGATAACTTCCTGTGGAAGTTACGGCTGTGCCGTTTTCTGAAGTGACTGAACTTATTGTTGAAGTTGTAGAAGGCAGACTAGCACTACATGTGTCTGGTGAGTAATAGTAAGCTATACTTAGTTCGTTGTTATCTGCATCGTTCACGGTTGAGACGATACTGACTTCACCACTACCATCGGTGGCTGGAGTGGCGGTTAGATTTGAGAGAGTTGGAGCTGTGTTTGAACTAAAAACATACAAAGTACCAGCAGCAGTACCATTTACATTATTCCCTTTAGAAGCCGAAATCAAAAAATTAGAACCATTAATAGTCATTCCGCTACCAAATTGATCTCCGATAGTTCCATCACTAGCTGTAAGTTTATATTGATATTCCCAACTAGAATTAGAAATATTATAATTATAAATATAAGTTTCTCCAACAATAGATGACTGACCACTCCATTCATCTTCTGCATAAAGAGAAACACCCATTGTAGTTCCTTTTAAATAAACTTGCCATCCAAAATTATCCCTAATCACTCCATCAAAAGGAGTTATCTTTTGAGGATCACCCCAAACACCAGCGTTCAAATAATACATATATACTGCACCAGCATCAGTCGTAACAGTATCGTCATGAGAAGCACCAACAATAATATAATCACCATCGATAGAAATTTCCCTACCAAAACCATCATAAGCACTAGTAAGAACAGGGGTTAATATTTGTTCATTAGTCCATATAGTACCATTCCAGTGATAAGAATATGCAGTATTACTACTACCAACAATTAAATAATCTCCAGACATAGATAAACCAGATCCAAATCTTTCATAATCACCACTATTTTGATCACTAGAAGTTATTTTTTGTTCATGAGTCCAAGTACCATTATCAAAACGATATGAATAAACCGCTCCTATATCAGGCAAAGGAAATCCAAACATAGCATCAGCACCATTATCATTCCGAGGTGAACTAATTGCAACTTTATCACCAGAAATTGATACTTTTGTACCAAAATTATCTTCATTACCAAGATCACTAGCTGTAATTTTTTGTTCACTAGTCCATACAGTACCATTCCAATGATACACATATGCAGCTCCAGAATTACTAACCACAGTATCATTACCAAAAGGTGAACCAACAATAATATAATCACCAGATATTGCAACTGAATAACCAAAATAATCACCTGCCACACCATCACTCGCTGTTAAAATCTGACTTTCAGTCCAAGAATTCCCATCCCAATGATACACATATACAGCACCCTTTTGACTATCCTTACATACTGAAGAAACTACAGCCCAATTTCCATCAGAACCAATTGAATAACCAAAACAATCATTTGTAACACCATTGCTCGCTATTATTTGGTCTTGTTCTACAAAACTTGCTGACGTTAGACCAGGCACTAAATTCAAAATCATACTTACCACCACAAACACATACAAAAACTTCTTCCTAAACATACAAAATAAATTAAAATAAATAATTGTTTATATTATACCACACTATCACAAATAAAAGTTAAAAAACTGTGGATAATAACATACTTATTATATATACTTTTGTTTTTGCAAAAAAAACAATCCTCTTTCAAGGATTGCTTATAATATATTTTTCAGTGTATTTTATCTGTCTGAATCTGTCTAAATCAATGCTTTATACACGATCATACTCATGCATCTTGATTTGAGATTCAATTTGTTTAGTTACATCAATTGCTACACTCACGACGATAAGAAGACTTGTTCCCCCAATCACAAGTGATTGTGAACCTGTGAAAGCTTGGACAATCAAAGGTAAAATAGCAACTACACCCAAGAATAAAGCTCCAGAAAACAACAATTTACTCATTGTATCTTGTAAATACTTTTCAGTTTCTTTACCTGGTCTAATTCCAGGAATGAAAGCACCTTGTTGTTGTAAGTTCTCAGCCATTTTTTGTGGATGGAAAATAACAGCAGTATAGAAATAAGTAAAACCAAATACTAACAAGAAGTATGTGATACCATAAAACCATTGGTTATTGAAAAGTGTAATCACAGCTTGAGAAGCACGAGCCATAAAACCAGTACCATTGACGAAAAATTGAGCAATCATTGAAGGAAATAACACCACAGAGATAGCGAAGATGATAGGAATTACACCAGCCATATTTAGACGCAATGGTAAATGACTAGTATTACCACCAAAGACGTGATTACCACGAACTTGCTTGGCATAACTTACAGGAATATTTCGTTGTCCTTCATTGATAATAACTACAGCGACAATTGTCACAATAGACATTACCAAAAACATCATATACATATATAGTTGTGATGGATCATAGTTGATAATAGCTTGTGACAAAGCTGTTGGTAAAGAAGCTACGATACCAGCAAAGATGATAAGAGAAATACCATTGCCAATACTTTTTTCAGAAATAAGTTCACCAATCCACATCAAAAATATTGTACCAGCTGTAATCATGATCATTATAGAAATATATCTATAAATATCTAATCCACCAAAAATTTCATACTGAGAATTGTTGAGTAGTCTAATCATGGCAAAAGATTGTAAAAATGCCAAAGGTACTGTAGTAATACGAGTGTACATATTTAATTTTTGTTGTCCACTTTCACCTTCTTTGGTAAGCTCTTCCAAACTTGGGATAACCATAGCCAAAAGTTGGAAAATAATAGAAGCAGTAATATAAGGTCCAATACCCAACATGACAACAGAAAAATTACTCATAGTTCCGCCTGAAAATAGATTCAATAATCCTAATACTTGATTACCTTCCAAAAATTTAGCAAGATTTTCAGTATTGATACCAGGTACAGGTATATGAGCAGTAAAACGAAAAACTACAAACAAAAATAATACAAAAAGAATTCTTTTGCGTAAATCTTTAATTTTCCAAATACGTATAAATTTTTCCCACATATATTTTTAGCTAAAGTAATGTTTTATTTAAAACTACAAATTCCCTATAAATAAATATAAAGCATTTTCAGCTTTATATCAAGAGGTGAATTTAGAAAGTAATTTTGCCACCGGCTTTTTCAATCGCTTCCACCGCTTTTTTAGTGGCTAAACAATTTTTAATTACTAATTTTTTCTTTAGTTCTCCACTAGCAACAACCTTTACACCATTCTTATAATTTCTAATAACTTTTTGTTCTTTCAAAAAATAAGGTGTTACTTCTGTTCCTTCTACAGCAAATTTTTCAAGCATTGCCAAAGTAACTGTTTCTGGTTTCAAAGCTGGTGATTTAAAACCACGAAGCTTAGGAACTTTTTGCAATTGAGCTTTGAAAGCATGACGTAAAAGACCACCTTTACCACCAGAACGGGCTCTTTGTCCTTTCATACCACGTGCTGAATAAGTACCTTTTCCAGAGGCATTACCGCGTCCTAATCTTTTTGTGTTTTTCTTTACTCTTTTTGAAGAGATTGTAGATGGAGATAATGACATATGTTTAATTATTCTGAGCGTAGCGAGGAATCTTTCTTAAATCTTTCCCGCATTAAATAATAAATTATTTACTTACTTTTTTATCATCTATTTTTTTAACAGGAGCTTTCTTTACTTCTTCTTTTTTCTTATCAACAGGAGCTTTTGCTACAGTTGGTTCAACTTTTTTATCAAAAGACTTGATTTCTACTTTTTGAACTTTATTTTTTTCTACTCTTTCTCTTGATTTTCTAGCTTTTTCAATAGCTTCAGGTTTAAATGATGTCAAAGCTTTGAAAGTTGCCTTTACATTAGACATTTTGTTACCAGATTTACCAAGCATCTTAGCAGAAGCATTTGGAACACCAGCAAGTTCAAGTACAGTACGAATAGAACTACCAGCAATAATACCAGAACCTTGAGGGGCTGGTTTAATCATTACTTTGCCAGCTTTGAATTTTGCTTCTACACGATGAGGAATAGTTTTTTTGTCAAAAGGAACAAAGATTATATTTTTGTGTGCTTGTCTAACAGCTTTATCCACTGCAATCTGAACGTCAGAACCTTTTTCAACACCATAGCCTACTCTACCTTTTCTATCACCAATCAAAACTAGGGCACGAAAACTAAGATGTTTTCCACCTTTTGTAACACGAGTAACACGTGCTAAATCCACAATTGCTTGATCGAATTCTGGTTTTTCTTTTCTAGGTTTTTGTCTTTTATTGTTGTTACCTTGAGGTTTTGACATATTCAATAATTATTTTTTAGCAAAATTAAAATTGTAAACCGTTTTCTCTAGCACCTTCAGCTACAGCTTGTACTCTACCATGGTAGAGATAACCACTTCTATCAAAAACAGCAGAAGTAATATTTAATTCTTTAGCTTTTAATGCTAACTTTTTACCCAAAACAAAAGCTACAGCAACTTTTCCTTTTCTTTCTCCTACAGCTTCAGCTTTATCAAAATCTGTTTTAGAATTAACACTAGTCAAGATTTTTGAATTTTCGTCATCAATCAATTGAGCATACATACCACGTAAACTACGAAAAACACTAATACGAGGAGTTGTAGCACTACCATTCATACGAGAACGACTTCTCATACGACGACGTAATCTTTTTTGTTGTGATGTTATATTTTTCATATTTTTTAATAGTTCTTAGCCAATAGTTCTTAGCCAATAGTTTAGAGTTCAAGGGTTTGTAATTTTATGAACTATAAACTATTGGCTATGAACTTGTTTTATTATTCACCTTTGGCTGCAGTCTTACCAGCTTTACGTCTGATGATTTCTTCCATATATTTAATACCTTTGCCTTTGTAAGGTTCAGGTTTTCTAACAGATCTGATTTCAGCAGCAATACTACCCAACATTTCTTTGTCGTAAGATTCTAAACTGATTACATTTTTTTCAACTTTAGCAACCACAGAATCTGGTATTTTGAAAATTACAGGATGAGAAAAACCAACTTCTAATTTTAGATCTTTACCTTGCATTGCAACTTTGTAACCAACACCATTGATTTCTAATTCTTTTTTGAAACCTTCTGTCACACCCAAGATCATATTGTTCAAATGTGATCCAAAAGTACCCCAAAGAGATCTTTCTTTTTTATCTTCTTTATTTTCAACGTCAACTGTCAAAGTATTGTCAGCCATTTTTATTTTTACTTTATCGTTCAATTGTCTTACTAGTGTTCCTTTTGGTCCTTTTACCTCAATACTAGCATCAGTCATATTGACAGTAACGCCGGCAGGAATACTAATTATGTGTTTTCCGATACGTGACATAGCATTAAATTACATTGATAATCTTTTTTTAAACATTTATTAATAAACAGAACAAACTATTTCTCCACCAATACCTTTTTCTTTAGCTTCTTTAACAGTCATCATACCTTGTGAAGTTGAAATAATAGCAATACCAAATCCATTTAAAATATTTGGTAACTCTTCTACTCCACGATATACTCTATGGCCAGGTTTACTTTCACGTTTGATAGAAGTAATAGCTGGAGCTTTACCATTATATTTTAATTTAATACTAAGTGTTGGTTTTGGTCCTTCTACTTTAGTAACTTCGCCTACATAACCATGCGCTGACAGAATTTTTCCGATCATAAACTTTACCTTAGCGAAAGGTAACTCCAAAGTGGACTTTTTAGCTAATTGAGCATTTCTAATTCTCGTTAGCATGTCTGCGATTGGATCGGTCATCATAGTATATATAATTATTTATTATTATGTTTGTTATTAAATTATTTATTGAAAAAATTACCAACTTGATTTTTTAACACCAGGGATCATACCTTTATTTGCAAGTTCTCTAAAACAAATACGGCACAAACCAAATTTACGCATATAGCCATGTTTACGGCCACATTTCCAACATCTATTAACAATACGAGTAGAATATTTTGGTTTATGTACAAATGTTTTTGCTTTTTGTGCTTGAGTTGCCATAATTATTATTTATTATTTCTTTCTAAAAGGAAAACCAATTTGACTAAGTAAGGCATATCCTGCTTTATCATTTCCTGCAGTAGTGTTAATAATCAATTGTAAACCATGAGTATTATCAGCTGATTCACCAGAAATTTCTGGGAAAGCTAATTGCTCTTTGAAACCAATAGTATAATTTCCTTTTCCATCAAAACTTTTTAAATCAATACCTCTAAAATCACGTACACGAGGGAAAGTCAAATTTATAAGCTTGTACAAAAATTCATACATTTTAGCACCACGCAAAGTAACAGAAACACCAATTTCCATACCTTCTCTGATTTTGAAATTTGAAATTGATTTTTTAGCTTTGTTATGAATAGGTCTTTGTCCTGAAATTAAAGTCAAAGTTCTTTCAACTCTTTCAATGAAAGCTTTATCTTTTGTATTGCGACCATAACCAACATTAATAACTACCTTTTCAATTTTAGGTACTCTCATAATGTTGTCCAAAGCCAACTCAGTTTTCAAAGCTGGTACGACTTTTTCTTTATAAATTTTATACAATTCTGGTTTCATAATTTTTTAGAAATTATTAATCGACAAACTCTCCACTAACTTTAGAAATTCTTTTCTTTTCTCCACCTTCAATTTTATAACCAACACGAGTTGGTTTTTTACTACTACTATCAATAAGCATAACATTACTAATATCAAGTGGTGCTGGTAGTTCAATAATTTGACCTTTTTCACCTTTGCGACCAGCGCGTAAATGTTTCTTTAACAAATTAGCACCTTCTACTACCACAAACACTTTATTAGTCAATTTATTTTTTAGTACCTGAAGAACTTTACCAGTTTTAGCACGGTCTTTACCACTTAATATCTTTACTTTATCGCCTGTTTTTATTTTCATATTTTTATTAATTGATAGTTCTCTGTTTTATAATACTTCTGGAGCCAAAGAAACAATTTTTTTATAACCTTTATTTCTAAGTTCACGAGCAACTGGTCCAAAAATACGAGTTCCTTTTGGTTCTAAATTCTTTTTATCAATAACTACAGCAGCATTTTCATCAAAACGAATATAAGTACCATCAGTTCTACGCATTTCTTTTCTTTGTCTAACAATTACAGCATGTACTACTTCACCTTTTTTAACTTGAGCACGAGGAATTGATTCTTTTACAGAACAAGTAATTATGTCACCAATACGTGCATATCTTTTTTTGTAGCCACCAAGTACACGAATACACATGAGTTTTTTAGCTCCGCTATTATCCGCTACTTGTAACATGCTTCTGTGTTGAATCATATAATTATTATTTTATTTAAACTACTATTTTGTAACAACATTAACCAATGTCCATTTTTTTGTTTTACTAATAGGACGACATTCAACAAAGGTTACAGAATCCCCAAGTTTAGCAGTTGAATTCTCATCATGAACAGCATACTTTTTACTAACTTCATACTGTTTACGATATTTTGGGTGCATTTTAGTAGTTTTGACAACAACATGAATAGTCTTGTTTTCTTTAACACTAACTACTTCACCACCAAATTTTCTATGTTGTACTTTTTTAGTATCGGACATAATATTAATTATTCTGTTTTATTATTTTTCAAAACTGTGACAGCTGTCATAATACGAGCAATATTTCTTTTTTCAATACGAATTGTGTTTACCTTTTTAAGCTGATTTTCACTTGCTTTAAAAGTTAGACTTCTAAGTAAGTCTCTTTTTTCAGCCAATAGTTCTTCTAAGGCTCCTAAACTTTTATTTTTCAATTCTTTGTAATCCATATTTTCGTAATTGAAATTTGATTTATTGTTTATTAACGAATACACCTTTGATAGGCAATTTATGAGTTGCACTGATCATAGCTTCACGAGCTTGTTCTTCTGTAATGCCTGACATTTCAAATAATACAGTTCCAGGTTTTACAGTAGCAACATAATGATCTGGTGTACCTTTACCTTTACCCATCGGCATTTCACTACCTTTTTTTGTCATAGGTCTATCAGGAAAAATACGAATCCAAATCTTACCACCACGACGTACAAAACGAGTCAAAACACGACGACTAGCTTCAATTTGTCTACTAGTTACCCAACCGTGTGTAGTGGATTTTAGACCAAAACTACCAAAAGCAACAGTGTTAGTTCTTGTAGCGACACCTTTGTTACGACGTCTTGGCTTATGCCATTTTCTGTGTTTTACTTTTTTTGGTAACAACATATTTATTTCTTAGGTTTTCTTTTAATATCTTCTTTTTTATCAGCTAACTTATCAATCATCTCAAAAGATTCACCTTTATAAATCCAAACTTTGATACCAATTGCACCATACATAGTATGTGCTGTATCACCAGCATATTCAACATTACTTCTAAGAGTGATAAGTGGAATTTTACCTTGTGAAAGAGTTTCACGGCGAGCAATTTCTACACCATTTAGACGTCCTGCCAAAGTAATTTTGATACCTTGAGCACCGGCATTCATAACTCTCTCAATAGTTTGCTTCATGATACGTCTGAAAGCTACACGATTTTCAATATCTTTAACAACAGTTTTGGCAACTACATGAGCTGACAAAGATGGTTGACGTACTTCTTGAATATTCAATTTTACTTTAACAGCAAGTTTCAAAAATTTTCTTTCAATATCTTTTCTTAAATCATCCAAACCTTGACCGCCGCGACCAATAATAACACCTGGTTTAGCAGCAAAAATAGTAATAGTCATGTTTTTTGGACCACGTTCAACAAAAACAGAATCCAGCTGAGCTTCTTTGAATTTCTTATCTAGATATTCTCTGATTTCAATATCAATCTTTAAGTACTCTGAGTAACCTCTTTTAGCTACCCAACGAGAACTCCAAGGAAATAAGATACCAGTTCTATGAATTTGTGGATGTACTTTGTGACCCATAATTAATGATTTAATTTCTAATTATTTTTTAGCTTTTTTAGTAACTTTTTTTGTAGTCTTTACTTCTTTAGTTTTCTTTGCTACTTTTTCTTCAGTTTTTACTTCTTCTTTTTTAGCTTCAGTTTTAGTTTCAGTTTTTTTAGTAGTTTTCTTGATTTCTTCAGCTTCACCAGACAAAATTACAGTAATATGAGAACTCTTTTTACGTAAAGGAGTAGCTCTACCCATAGCTCTTGGCATCCAACGTTTCAAAACACTACCTTCATTAACAAAAATAGTTTCTATTTTCAAAGTTTCTTCTTTAATATTGTGATTATGTTTAGCATTAGCAATAGCTGATTCAATCAATTTTTTTACAGGTAAAGCGGCTTGCTTACTGCTAAATTGCAATTGTTCCAAAGCTCTACTAACTTCCAAACCACGAACTAAACCAGCCACCAATCTTACTTTTTGAGGTGTCATTCTTAAGAAATTTAATTGTGCTTTTGTTTGTACTTTCATATGTTAGTTAATGTTTTTTAGGAAAAACTATTTTGCAGCAGGGGCACCTTTGGTTTGCTCTTTGGCCATTTTACCGCCATGTCCTCTAAATTTACGAGTTGGAGAAAATTCACCAAGTTTATGTCCGACTTTATTTTCATCGACAAATACTTCCAAAAATTCTTTACCATTGTGTACCAAAAAGTTGAAACCAACCATCTCTGGAGTAATCACGCAAGCGCGAGACCAGGTTTTGATAGATTTTTTATCACCAGTACTCAAAGCTTTTTGTACTTTGGCCAGTAATTTTGGATCAATGTTAGGTCCTTTTTTCAAACTTCTAGACATAAATTGCTATTTAATAAATATTATTTTTTCTTTTTACTTTTTCTTCTTGAAACAATAAACTTGCCACTAGATTGCTTTGGTTTACGAGTCTTAACACCAAGCGCAGGTTTACCCCATTTAGTACGAGGACCTTTGCGTAAACCGATAGGACTATGTCCTTCACCACCACCATGTGGATGGTCAACAGGGTTCATATTCTTACCTTTTACAGTAGGTTTGATACCTCTATATCTCATTCTACCAGCTTTTCCCCAACGTACAAGTTTATAATCAGAATTACTTACTTCACCAATAGTAGCCATACATTCTTTGGCAATCAATCTAATTTCAGTAGATGGCATTTTTAGTTGAGCATGTTTACCTTCAATAACCATGATTTGAGCATAATTACCAGCACCACGAACCATTTGACCACCTTTGCCAGGTTCCATTTCAACATTGTAAACATTCATACCAGATGGAATATATTCCAAAGGCATACGATTACCAGCTTTAGGTTCAATTTTATTTTTTGAAGAAACAACAACATCTCCAACTTTCATGGTTTTTTCAGCCAAGATATAAGATTTGTCTTTATTTTTATCTTCTACTAACGCAATACGAGCACCACGATTTGGATCATATTCAATCGCCACAACAGTAACTGGCATATCAAAATTAGTACGAGCAAAATCAACATGTCTATAAAAACGTTTTGTACCGCCTCCACGATGACGTACAGTTATTTTACCAGTATTATTACGACCAGCTTTTCTGTTTAACACACTTGTCAAAGATTTTTCTGGTCTTTTTTTTGTGATATCTGAAAAATCTTGAACACTTGATTGGCGTCTGCCTGGAGTTGTTGGTTTATACTTTCTAACTGCCATAATATTTGATTAATTAAACACCTTCATGGATATTAATACTGTGTCCTTTTGGTAAAGTTACAATAGCTTTTTTAAAATCACTTCTTTTACCATGCAAATTGCCAGAACGAGTACGCTTACCTTCAAAATTAGCTACTCTTACAGATGTAGGTAAAACACCATAGATTTGTTTAACAGCTTTTTTTATTTCTGTTTTATTAGTTTTAGTATTTACTAAAAAAGTATATTGAGCATTTACTTCAGCCATAGTAGCTTTTTCACTCACAAGTGGTTTCAAAATAACGATATGAGCACTACCTTTGATAGATGCACTAGACTTTTTTGTTTCAGTCTTTTCTGAGGATTTTTTTTCAGCTTTAACAGGAGCCTTAGTTTTTTCAACCGGCTTTGCTTCATCTTTTTTTGACCATTTATCTAATAAACCCATATATAAATTTAAATCCTAAATTATTTTACTAAACGTTTTTCCAAAAATTTAACACCTTCTTCACTAATAAGTAAATATTGGTTGTTAAGTAAATCTAAAACATTTACATCTTGAGCTCTTACAATATTAAAATTTTTAATATTTCTCAAAGCTTTGATATTTTCAGCATTAGCTTCATCATTTAAAACAACTAAAGTTGGTCTAACTTCTGCTAATAATTTTTTAGCCAAATCAGCAACTTCTTTTGTTTTGCCAGAAAATTCAAATTTGTCTAAAACAACAATTTTACTACCAGACAATTTGTCACTCAAACACATACGAGTAGCTAAATTGTTTACTTTTCTATTAATTTTTTGTTTGTAATTACGTGTACTCAAAGGACCAAAAGTAATACCACCACCACTCCAAATAGGAGAACGGTTAGAACCGTGACGAGCACGTCCAGTACCTTTTTGTTTCCAAGGCTTACGACCACCACCAGAAACTTCACTTCTATCTTTAGTATCTGCCCAAGGTTGACGAGCATTAGCACGCATTGCAGTAAATACTTGATGAACAACCTCTTTGTTAATTGGTGTAGCAAAAACAACGTCATTTAATTCAAAATCTTTTACTTGTTCGGCTTTTGAATTGTACATTGCAACTTTTGTCATATATAAAACTAGTTAGATTCCTTATCAGCCTTAACTTCTTCAGTGGCTGTATTTTCTTCTACTTTTATTTCTTCTTTAACTTCTACTTCAGGTGTAACTTCAACAATTTCTTCTACAACTTGAGGTACTACTTCACCATCATGAGAAAAAATATAAACCACACCATTTCTGGCACCAGGAATAGCACCTTTTACCCAGATTTCATTACTTTCTGGATTTAATTCCATAATTTCCAAATTTTTCACAGTAATTCTTTCATCACCCATATGACCAGCCATACGTGTACCTTTGAATACGTGTTGAACACCACCGGCGCCAATACTACCAGGCATGCGTAATTGATCTTTATGACCATGAGAAGCTAGAGAACCATGGAAACCATGACGTTTGACAACACCTTGAAAGCCTCTACCTTTTGAATTACCACTTACTTGAACTTTTTCTCCTTTTGCAAAAATACTAACTGTAAAAACATCACCACGTTTCAAATCATTATCATTATTGAAGTTATGCAAATAACGAACAGTATTATTACTATTGCCATCTACACTAACACCTTTAAGATGTCCTTTTTCTGGTTTACTTAATCTGAACACTTTTTGTGTTCCAAAACCAACTTGGACTGATTTTACTCCATCTTTTTCCAAAGTATTTACTTTGGTAACAGTACAAGGTCCTGCTTGAATTCTGGTAACTGGAACTACAGTACCATCTTCACGAAAAACCTGTGTCATGTCTAATTTTTTCCCGATAATAAATTTCATAATATGAATTGCGAGAAGGCGTTATTTAATTGGTCGTCTCAATACTATTTAATACATATAGTATAAACAGAATGTACGACTTTGGCTACACCTTTTTTCGTAATAAAAAAACTAGAAATGAATACCACAAACAATTGTTTGCTTTAATCATCTCTAGCCTTCAAGACCAAAAATTGGTTGTAAGGCGATTAATAAATGTAATGAAACCTCCGTCTAACAAATTTTATTACTTTCAGATGTTTTCTTGAGATTAAACTCAGATCTTATCTGTTCTATAAAAATTGTTTTTTGGACTAACTAAATTAGTAATTAATAACAACTGCACTATTTTAACGCAAACAAAACAAAATGTCAAGGATAATATGTCAACATATCCCCAACTTATTAAGATTTTTTAAAGTACTAAACGAACAACTTATGTGAACAGATATTACATCATCTTTATTTCTACGTCCACACCACTTGGCAAGTTCAAATTCATAAGAGCATCAATAGCCTTTGGGGTTGGATTTAAAATATCGATAAGACGTTTGTGTGTACGCATTTCAAATTGTTCTTGAGCTGTTTTGTGAACAAAAGTAGCTCTGTTAACACTGTATTTATTGATATTTGTAGGAAGTGGTACTGGACCAACTACTTTTACACTATTTCTTTCTGCAGTGTCGATAATAGTTTTGGTAGCGATATCCAAAATTTTACTATCATAAGATTTGATTTTGATACGTAACTTACTTTCTGCTTTGTTGTTTGTGTTATTTGCGTTGTCTGACATAATTAATTAATTAGGCAATATCAAGCCCCCGACCAAAAGGGCGGAGGCTTGAGTGATTACTTTTATTTGATAATTTTAGTTACTACACCAGCGCCTACAGTACGACCACCTTCGCGGATAGCGAAACGTAGTTTTTCTTCCAAAGCAACTGGAACGATAAGTTTGATTGTTAAATTAACAGTGTCTCCTGGCATAACCATTTCTGTACCAGCTGGTAAATTTACATCACCAGTTACATCAGTTGTATTGATGTAAAATTGAGGTTTGTAACCATTGAAAAAAGGTTTATGACGTCCACCTTCTTCTTTAGTAAGGGCTACTACTTCAGCTTCAAATTCTGTATGAGGAGTAATTGTACCTGTTTTAGCCAAAACTTGACCACGTTGTACATCATCTTTCTTAGTACCACGAAGAAGAATACCAGCGTTGTCTCCAGCTTGACCTTGACTTAGACTCTTGTTAAACATTTCGATACCAGTAACAGTAGTTTTACTTGATTCTTCGTGCATACCAACGATTTCTACTTCATCACCTACTTTTACTACACCACGATCAATACGACCAGTAACTACAGTACCACGTCCTTCAATTGAGAAGACGTCTTCAATAGACATTAAGAAATCTTTGTCTAAAGCACGAACTGGATCTGGGAAATAAGTATCCAAAGCATTTAGCAAATCCATAACTGGTTTTGAAGCTTCAGGATCATTTGGATTCTCAAGAGCTTTTAGAGCACTACCACGAATGATAGGTGTTTCGTCTCCAGGGAATTCATATTTTTTAAGCAAATCTCTTACTTCTTCTTCAACTAGGTCGATAAGTTCTGGATCAGATACTTGGTCAACTTTGTTTAAGAAAACGATAATTCTAGGTATACCAACTTGACGAGCAAGTAAGATATGTTCACGAGTTTGAGGCATTGGACCATCTGCAGCTGAAACTACTAGTACAGCACCATCCATTTGAGCAGCACCAGTAATCATGTTTTTGACATAATCAGCATGGCCTGGACAATCCACGTGAGCGTAGTGACGTTTTTCAGTCTCATACTCAACGTGAGCTGTAGCGATGGTAATACCACGCTCGCGCTCTTCAGGAGCAGCGTCGATAGCACTAATATCTTTGTCTTGTGCAATAAGACCATGTGCTGAAGCTACTTTCAAGATAGCTGCAGTAAGAGTAGTCTTACCGTGGTCAACGTGACCAATTGTACCAACGTTAACGTGAACTTTGGTTCTTTGAAATTCTGCCATATTACTATGGTAGCTTTGGCCGCTCTAACATGGGATGGCCCAGTTAGATTTGTGTCCAGCGACCTTGAATATTTAATAATATATATTGCTCTTTAGAGCAAAAAAATACATAAAAATTATGCGGTGTGATTATAAACTAAAATTCTAGACAAGTCAAGAGCTGTGTTGGGGAATAAA
>JAQUAW010000013.1:0-10901 GCA_028687045.1 Patescibacteria group bacterium | reverse complement strand
GAAATATAATTAACTGAATACTATTTTTATACTAAAAAAATACATAAAAATATTTGCCGAAAGTAAACGAAAAGTGGTATTATTAGGTATATAATCTGACCTATTTTAAAATGATTATATATTTTTAACTTATGTTAGGAACATACAATCCCACTCGTCGAAATAAAAATATAGGCACTAAAAAATCTGGGATTGGCTCAGACAACAAACTCACTGTTCCAAATAGATTTTTAGATTCACTAAATTTCTGGGAAAGAATATATGATTACAAAATAATTAAAAAAAAGATAAACAATAAAACTATTACTTTTCTGATTGAAAAGACAAAAAAAGATTACCAATATACCTTTACAATAATTGAACTAACAAACTTGCTCAAAAAAATACCAAAAGAAGACTGGCAAGATATAGAACTATTTATTTTGAGACAAGCAAAAAAGAAAGAAACAATTCTTGATCCTGCCTGGGGCAGACTATCATACGAGGCTGATTTCAAAGGTTATAAGGGGCCGGCAATATTTTTGGAAGCCATCAATGTCCACAAAGCCATAATATGGCCTAACTCATTAACACCAGAATCAAAAAAAGAACTAAAAAGATTGGAAGAAGATGGACACAAAGTAATTCAAAATAAAAAAAATATTACCATACATATTACAAAAGAGTCAGCCAAAAATACTCAATTGTTTAGGACTTTGCTTCATGAAATAGGACATTTCGTTCAATGGAATACCACAGTCCTACAACCTGCAAAAAATGCCCAGGATTTAAAAAAACTAAAAACAAGGTATTTGAGTATTCCCGAACAAGAAAAAGAAACATTTGCCCATAGGTATGCAGAAAAGATAAGAAAAAAAATAAATAAAATTACTTAAACAATATGAATCAATCAGAAATAATAGAAAAAACCAAAGAGTACGTCCAAAATAAATTATCTGGTGAAAATAGTGGCCATGATTGGTGGCATATTTATCGCGTTTGGAAAAATGCTTTGAACATAGGTCAGCATGAAAATGTTGATCTATTTGTTGTTCAACTCGCTGCCCTGCTCCATGATATAGCTGACTGGAAATTCAATGATGGCGATCTAGACATCGGGCCAAAAATTGCCAGAGAATGGCTGGAAAGTCTGGAAGTTGAAGAAGAAATAATAGCCCACGTTGCTCAAATAATAAAAGAAGCCTCTTTCAAAGGTGCTGGTGAAATAAAAAAAATGCCCACACTAGAAGGCGAAGTTGTCCAAGATGCTGATAGATTAGACGCCATAGGTGCGATAGGAATTGCCAGAACTTTTGCCTATGGTGGACACAAAAATCGTGAAATATACAACCCAAATATAAAACCAGAAGAAAAACAAAGTGTAGAACAATACAAAAATAACACTAGCCCAACTATCAATCACTTTTATGAAAAATTATTACTTCTCAAAGATTTGATGAACACCAAGACTGCACGAAAAATAGCTGAAAAAAGACACAAAACTATGGAAGAATACTTAAATACTTTTTTCCAAGAATGGGAAGGTAAGGATTAAAAAAATAATATATTAAAAAATGACTATGACACACGAACAAACCGCCATCAAAACCACCTACTTCAGTATTGTAGGAAATACTCTTTTGGCTATTATAAAATGGCTAGCAGGTTTCTTTGGAAATTCCTATGCCTTGATAGCCGATGCTATAGAATCTACAACAGATATTTTTTCCTCACTTTTGGTACTATTTGGTTTGAAATATACCAGCAAACCAGCTGACAAAAACCATCCTTATGGACATGGCCGAGCCGAACCTCTTATTACTTTTATTGTGGTAGGTTTTTTGATTACTTCAGCTACCATAATTGCTTATGAAAGTATCAAAAATATTAATAATCCACATGAACTACCAAAAGCTTGGACTTTATTAATTCTTGGAATAATTATCTTATGGAAAGAAACCTCTTTTAGAGTAGTAATGAAAAAAAGTAAAGAAACCAACAGTTCATCTCTAAAAGCAGATGCTTGGCATCACAGAAGTGATGCTATTACGTCTCTAGCCGCTTTTGTTGGTATTTCTATAGCTTTAATCTTGGGCAAAGGTCATGAATCAGCTGATGATTGGGCAGCTCTCTTTGCTTCTTTTTTTATACTATATAATAGTTACTTAATTTTTAGACCAGCTTTGGGAGAAATCATGGACGAACATACTCACGATGACTTGGTAGAAAATATTAGAAAAGTTTCTGCCAATGTCCCAGGTATACTTGATACAGAAAAATGTTTTGTGCGTAAAACAGGTATGAGATATCATGTAGACTTACATGCCATAGTAGATGGTAATAAAACAGTAAAAGAAGGTCATGATCTAGCTCATAAACTAAAATCAACTTTACAACAAGAAATTCCTCAACTTGAACATGTTTTGATACATATTGAACCTAATTAATAAATTAATTAATTTAAACAATAATCTTATGAAGATTATAGAGATACTTAGGAAACTAGGCATTTTAAGAGGTGGTGTAGTCTCAGGAACTTACAAAAACTACGAGGAAATGCCAGACGAGTTGAAATACGAAAATGTTTATAACAAAGATACAGATCTAGTAAAAAATCAAAAAACAAATTCAGTACAAAAAAAATCTTCTGTTTTACTTTTCTGGTTGCTCCTTAGCTTGAGCACTGTTACTATTTTGTTTTCGCTAGTAATAATGACAATTACTCTTTGGTTTTTTCTCTCTCTACTTATTTTTTTCTTTCTTATTTATCAACTATTCAATTACAAAAAAGGTGGTGTGATAGCTACAAAAATTTTGAGTTACTTCGTAATCTTTATTTTTATCTCTATTGTTTTCCTATTTATCTCATTAGGCGGTGAAAGCGATACTACAGACAAGGGACAAACAAATCTAAGTAAGATTGTAAACTGTAAAAAATTAGCAGAAGAATATGATAGCAAAATTTTTGAAATCACTTCAACAGACAAACTAAAAGGGAAAATCGGTTTCAAAATTGACAAAAATACTTGCCAATATGAAATAACTTGGCACACTCTTTTCGAATCAAATTTACTTGAAAAAAATGTCCACGAAACAGATACCCCAAATACCAACTACGACTATGTAGCAGACATTATCTTTGAAAAAGAAGGTCCCAACCCTTTGGATGGTAATATTGACCCAGTTTTTACAAACAAAGACAAATTACCTACCGATATCTTCAATCATCGTGTACCTTATGATTTCTATCTAACACCTGGCCTCATAGCCGGAACTGACAAGACTAGCTCGACAGAAACATTCCATCATGTAATGCAAAGTAGTGGAACTTTTAGTCAAGCAACAATTGATGATATTTTAGCTGTTAAAAAAATAAAAATATCTAATCGTGAAAATGGGACAGAAGAACCAGTGACAGTCGAATTCAATATTGATGTTCAAAAATAAATTGAATTAGGAAACTTTTAAGAACTGGGGAATTGACTGCCGTAGATAGCGGTTATATGACTTTAGACTTTTTGAATCTGTTATAAATATGAAAAAAAATTAATTATGTTAGAAAAAAATTACATAATAATAATTACAGGACCAACTTGTACAGGCAAGTCTACTCTTGCCCAAAAAATTTCTGATAAATTCAATTTACCAATTATAAGTAGAGACGAAATAAAAGAAAGTCTTTTTGACAATATTGGCTGGAAAGATAGAGAATGGTCAAAAAAACTTGGGAAAGCTAGCTTTGAATTAATGTATCAATTTATTAGTAAAATGTTGAAAACAAACAAACCCTTTATAATAGAATCCCCTCTAAGTGATAAACTTGATACACCAAAATTTTTGAAATTAAAAAAACAGTTTGACTTTTATCCTATTCAAATAAATTGTAAATGTGATGGTAAAATTTTATTTGAGAGATTCAAACAACGCTCAGAATATGGTAAAAGACATCCTGGTCACGTAGACCATTTAAACTATGAAGAATATAAAGAGATACTTCTCAAAGGTAATTATGATCCCTTGAATATTGGAGGGAAATTAATTGACTTTGACTCAACTGATTTTGAAAAAATAGATTATACAAAAATATTTGAACAGATAAAAAATGTATGAAACAAAAAAACAAAATACTTTTGTTACTAAGTCTTATCATTTTTCCACCTATTATAATTGTCTTGAGTAGACAAATCCTACCAAACAATTATTTCTTTTCTTCTCTATACAAATTGGTATTCCTCTCCCCTATTATCTTTGCCATGTGGAGTGAAAAGAAATCTTTGAGACAATCACTATTCCAAAATTTTTCTTTTGCTACTTTCAAAAAAAATATTTGGAGACTGACTCTACTGGGTATTTTTTTGTCAGGAATTTATCTGACTAGTTTTTTTGTTTTCAAAAATTTGCTAGATATTAGTACTATTACCACTAAACTAAACAGTCTAATAAATATCAATCTAACAAATCTTATTTTTATTGGTCTTTATATCATCATTTTCAATTCGCTGCTAGAAGAATACTTTTGGCGAGGATTTCTCTTTGCTAAACTAGACAAGATCCTCAAACCTTGGCAAGCCTATCTTATTACTGGCATTGCCTTTTCCTTTCATCACGTCATGTTTTATTACAATTGGTTCAATTTGGGATTCTTTGTACTAGTCACATTTGGACTTACTGTCTACGCTCTTATTATGAATTATGTCTTCAAAAAATATCAAGACCTTTTTTCTTGCTGGTATGTTCACATTTTTGCAGATATTGCTCAGATATTTATCGCTTTCAAGATTTTTGAAATAATCTAACTAACCTAAGGCATATGAAAAAAACAAGTTTTTCATTTAAAAAAGATAAATATAAGACTGTTCGTGGAAGTCATTCACGATTGTTAAATATTTATTGTCGTAAATGTGAAAATATTATCGCAATTTATCAAAAAGATGGTCCAGGTAATTTACGACGTATGTATATGGATAGAATATTTAATCCTGAAGAGTTGACAGGCTTACAATCACTGAATATAAAAGATGTTCCAATTTTAAAATGCAAAAAGTGTAATGAAATACTTGGTACACCTTATATTTATCCAAAGGAGAAACGAAAAGCTTTCCGTTTATATCAAGACGCTGTTATTAAGAAAATAAGAAAATTAAACGAATAATCACAATAACTAAAACTAACATCTAATAACGACTATCTGAAAAATAACCAATATGAATTACGCAACAAAATATTTAGGGAAAACAATAAAAGTTAAAATAGACAGACCTTTGGGTACAAAACATCCCAAACACGATTTTATTTATTGTTTAAATTATGGATTTATTCCAAATACCATGTCTCCTGATGGAGAAGAAATCGATGCTTATATACTTGGTGTATTTGATCCAATTAATGAGTTTGAAGGTGATTGTATTGCAATAATTCACAGAACAAATGACCATGATGACAAACTTATAGTTGTTCCACGAGGTCTAAATTATAACGATGATCAAATAAAAGCTTTAACTGAATTTCAAGAAAGATTTTTCAAATCAGAGATTATTAGATAATTCACTTAGTTTATTTTGACTTACTTATGATAAAAATAAGAGAACACACCAAAAAAGATATTCCTCTTCGTGTAAAATGGCTAAACAATCCAAAAGTAAATAAATTAATTGGAGATGAACCAGGTAAAAGAACCAACCTTCAAAAACAAAAAGAATGGTTCAAAAATTATGAAAAAGACAAAACAAAAAAATTCTTTACGATATATAATGATGAAACACCTATTGGAATTGTAGGTCTATCTAACATTAGCAAAAATAATAAAAATGCAGATTTATTTATTGCCATTGGAGAAGATGCTTATCGTGGACAAGGATTTGGTAAGAAAGCTCTAAATTGGATTATAAATTTTGCTTTTGAAAAATTAAAACTAAACAAAATCAATCTTGGTGTTTTTGAAGAAAACAAAACAGCTGTTAATCTATATAAATCTTTTGGATTTGAAATTGAAGGTTTTATGAAAGAAGAAGTATACTTCGCTGGAAAATTCCATAATTTTTTGTCCATGGCGATATTTAACAAAAAAAATAATAAATAATAATAAAAAATTGACAAAATATAAATAAACATTTTATTAAAAATATGGAAATAAACTTTGATAGAGAAAATCAACCACAAACAAAAGATGTAAGTACTGAATTTTTGACAATGTCATCAGAAGAATTCAGAACATTTTTAAAAAATAATAAAACAGAACCATCAATATCTATTACAATAAACTGGGTAGATGTACAAACTGCCAGAAAGCTGAAGGCTTTTTTAGAAGATAGTAATGCTTTAGGAAAACAAAAAAGATCTGCTAGTATAAAAGCAACTCAAGAACAGATGAAACAAGAACCAAACGTATTTAGTTCTGGAGTAACTTGGATAGAGACTAAATAAAAATAACATAAGCAACTTTCAAAGTTGCTTTTTTGTTTACTAATTTTATGTTATAATCTAAACAAGCTATTTAATACTTAAAAAAAATATGAACGAACAAACAAATTTTACCACAATAGGAAATAAACCACACACGCCAATTTATATTTGGATAATTTTAGTTATACTTTTGTTTAGTGTAGCAGGATCAGGAACACTTTATTTCTTACAAAGCATGTCAACAAAAGAGACAACTAAAAGTATGCAAACTCAAATTGCTTCTCTCAAAAATGATGTCGCAAAACTACAACAAGAAAAAATAGATTTGGATACCAATCTACAAACTACAGAAAATAAACTACAAGAAGCCACATTCGTAAGTTCAACAGATCCATTATTTTATTCTTTGGATGGTGTATTAGCTACAGTTAAAAAAGAAATTGTCCCTTTTAATTATACAGCAGAAAATTTAGAATCCAGAGCAACGGAGTGTAGTGCAATTCACGAGACAGGATATTTTGATAATTTAATTAATACTTTTAAAGATACTAACATTATTGTTTACACATTCACATATACTGGTGAGGGTCAGGCACCAAATTCTTACACACTAAAAGTCTTACCAAACAAAATGAGATACAAAACATTTTATGATTTTAAAAATGACTTTGATATGTGTGCCGCTGGAGGAGAATATACTGCACGTATGGACAGTAAATGGCTTCTTATAGAAAGTAGTTGTGGTAGTGGATATTCTGATGGATCAGAAAAACGAATTGGCTGTACTGAAATTAGAGAAAAAATAATGACAAATCTAGAACTCAACTAATCTATAAAATATTTAACTACAAAAAAACAGTCCCGACAAAATCGAGACTGTTTTTATGTTTAAGTGTTCAAGTGTTGAAGTGCTTTTATGATTACACTGGTTCTTCAAAAAATACAGGCTCACTATCCAAATCTTCTTTATTTACTTCACCTTCTTCATGCTTCATAAAAGGGACTTTGTTTTTTCTTTCAAAAGCTTCCTGACCTAAAGTATTATAAATCAAGTTATCTTCACTATCATCTACACCAAGCATCTCATCGTCTTCTTCATCTAACTCCTCATCAAAATTTGGTAAATCTGGTACAAAATAATCAGGTATTTGTTTATCAACAAAATTTGGGGCCAAACTACTATGTCTATTGGTCAAAATGTCACCAGCCTTGTGCCACTCAGGATCATGCATATAATCTTCTGCAAAAGGATCAGCAGGTGGATTATTAACCAAATCTTCCTCTAGTAATTCACCATTCCAATCACGGTCCTCTTCTTCACGATATGAACGCCAAATACCAATATCTCTGTTTATTTTATCTAACATTTCTTTTTCTGACATTTCATACAAATCTTCATTTCCAAAACTACAATCTTCGAAATCATGTTGCATATCAAGCATCATTTCATAAGAATCCAAATCCATCATCACCATATCACCTTTTTTCTCATCATGAATAATGAGAGTACTGCCACTTCTTTTGGCTAATTTTATTAGTCTATCTAGATTAGCTGACATAATGGTTTTATTTATAAATTTATTATATCTCTATTTTAGCCAGTTTAGTCACTTAAGTCAAGTGGAAAAAGTTTGGTTGTTTTTATACTAAAGATATGCTAATATTAGCAAACAAAATTATACTAAATTTTATGATATTTGCTAATTTGTCTTATATAGAAAAAGATCCTATTTTTGCTCTAAAGAGTGAATTTGAAAGAGATTCTAATCCAAACAAGATAGATCTAGGTATTGGGGTTATCACAGATAATGCCAGAAAAACCTATTCTTTCAAGAGTATACAAAATATAATAATAGCAAAAAATGACAATTATTTACCTATAGAAGGTGACCCTGTTTTCAAAAAAAATTTTGAAGATTTTTTCTTAAAATTTGCTGAAAAAGAAAATATAACTTCAGTACAAACAGTTGGTGGTACACACGCCAATTTTTTAGCAGGCAAATTATTCCAAAAAATGGGAATAAAAAAAATATACTTTCCTAATCCTACTTGGTCAAATCATACAGGTATATTTGAAGAAGCCGGACTAGAAGTCGCAACTCTTGATTATTATGATTTTGAAAGTAAAAAATTAAACAAAAATTTCTTAAAATCAATAGAGAATATAGAAGATAACTCTTTGTTATCTCTTGATGCTTGCGGACATAATCCAACAGGTGTTGATTTGAATTCTTCTGAAATAAACGAATTACTAGAAATTGCCAAAAAGAAAAATTTAATATTTTTTATTGACGCTGCTTATGTTGGTCTGGTAAATGAAACTATAGAACAAGATTTGGAACTAGTGAAAAGAATATATGAATCAGGCATAATTTTTGCTTTAGCTTTTTCTTTTTCAAAAAACATGAGTCTTTATGGACAAAGACTAGGCGTTTTGACTTTGTTAAATATAAAAAATGATAAAGAAAAAATTGATAGTAACTTAGAAAAAATAATTCGCGTTACAATCTCTAATACTTCACGTTACGCTAGTGACTTGGCAACATTAGTCTTAAGTGATAAAATATTATTAGAAAAGTGGCAACAAGAATTAAAAATAATCAGAAACAACCTAGTTGAAATGCGTCAACAACTAGTTTACAAACTAAACTTACACAATATTATTAGTTTCAATGAAATAGCTAATCAAAAAGGTTTGTTTTCACTACTACCACAATTGAACACCGAAAATCTCAAAAAAAACCACGCTATCTATATACCAAAAAACGGTAGAATTAATATTTCTAGTATTAAAACTGACAATTTGGACAAAATAGTTGAAGCATTATCAAAAAATCTTTTATAAATAATTTCTATCACCAAAAAATATGAACAAAAATACTTTCAAAGTTATCTTGGCTATCTTATTTACAACTACTCTAGCAGGATGTTCTCTGCCAAATAACAAAATAAGCCAAGAACAAAAAAGCGCTTATGAAACAGCTTATGAAATGAGCCAAGAAAAAGATATTGACTTACTTTATGAATGCGAAAAACAATTCACAGACGATGATTCCAAACAAGGCTGTAAAGATTTCGTCTTAAAAAATGCTTCTTATACAGGAGATTTTTATGGACATGAATGCAGTGATACTGAAAATTGTCTAGCCCAGCAAGAAGGTTATGAATGGGCAAAAGAAAACAATATAACATCAGAAGATGCTTGTTTAGCTTATTCTTTAGAGTTCTTATCTGGCTGCCAAGAAGCTATCACAGACAAAACACAGACAAATAATAACGAATCACAAAAAGCCATTGATCTAGTAAAAAACTTATCAGAAGTAAAAAACTGGCTAAAACAATTTTCCAATGCTGATGGTACTTCCCCACTTACAGGTGGACAAGCGATAATCGCTGTTGATAGTATAGCTGGCGATGTTTATTCTATTCACGCTTTTGAAAGCCTAACAGAAAGAAATGTTACTTTCAATTGGTATGATGTAAATTTGGAAACTGGAGATATTACGGATAGTCTTGGACAAATTGTAAGATAATATGCCAGTTTATACTTTAGACAAAAAAATGTGAAGATACTAGAATAAATATAGTTATGAAAAAATAAATATGTTATTCTCCAAAGACAACGAACCACTCAGCGCCCTAACTCATTTTTTAGGGCTTTTACTTTCCATTGCAGGTTTGGTATTAATGGTGGTTTTTGCATCTTTGAAAGATAAACATGTGGAATTAGTAGGTTTAAGCATTTTTGGCAGTAGTCTTATTCTCGCCTACTCTGCCAGCTTCATTTATCACATCTTTTCCAAAGAACACAAAGTCAAAAAAACTTTGCAAAAAATAGACCATGCTATGATCTTTGTACTAATCGCCGGTACCTATACTCCAGTATGTATTAGTATGCCAAACAAAGGCTTAGGCTGGAGTATATTTGGAATTATTTGGGGATTAGCAATTTTAGGAATTATAATCAAAACAGTTGGTATAAAAATACCAGGCTGGCTTTCCACCATAATTTATCTTGCCATAGGCTGGTTCATTACAATTGCTATCGTGCCAATCATCAAGTGGCTCGGCTTAAACGCCGTATTATGGCTCATTGCCGGTGGCTTAGCTTATAGTCTAGGAACTATCTTTTTTGCTTTGGAAAATTATGTAAAAAGAAATCGTTGGTGGGGCATGCACGAAATATTTCACCTCTTTGTGATGCTTGGTAGCTTTTGTCATTTTTGGTTGATGTTTCATTACTTGATTAAATAATTAAAACAGTTGAGATCTAAAAAACGAAAAAATTAATCTTTGATTGTTTCATTGTTCCACTGTCCCATTGTCAAATTGCTAAATTGTTACATTGTTGTTTTGTAGTGGCCATTTAACAATTTAGCAATTTGACAATTTTACATCACAAAGTTGGGTTAATAGACAAAATGGTGGGGCTAAAAAGTTCAATTTGTGGCATAATATAGCTAAATAAGTAATAAGATTTAAATATGCTATATAAAAAAAGTGTCCCAAATGTAAATGTT
>JAQUAW010000012.1 GCA_028687045.1 Patescibacteria group bacterium | reverse complement strand
TATAGCACGTGAACAGTCAGAAAGTTTTTCTGCAGATAGGAGTTTTTCACCAAGACAAAGTTTTGGTGGACAACAACGTCAGCGTGGTGGTCAAGGACAAAACCAAGGACGTCGTCGTAATTTTAGTCGTGAACGCCGTTATGGACGTACCCAAGCCAGAGGTGAAAGATAAAGATAACGTTCTTGTAAATTAATTGTAGATGATATATAATTTGATTATATTTAAGTTTTTTTAAAAAATTTTATATGCTACTTAGTAAAGTATTAAAAAATCTCAAAAAAATAGAAAATAAAAAAAGTTCTGATTTGAATATTACTCTTCAAGGACTTAAGAAGCCAGCTCCTAAAAGAAGTGGTTTCCATGCCAAAGCTAAGAGTGAAGCAGGTGCTTTGCGTCAGCGTAGTATGGGGAATAGAATGACCAAACCTTCAAGATCAAAATAAAATGAAGACACCAGTGCAAGCTGGTGTTTTTTTGAAATAAATAATCTAATCTATACGTATTATATAGTATACTAAATAGCCATAGCTTTGTATGTTAAAGCATGTTAGATTATTTCAGTCTTAATTTTAATTTATTATATGAAAAAACAAAATAGTTATTTACCAAATTTGATGATACTTTCTGCGCTTCTTACTTTGGCATTTTTGGCTACTGGTTGTGGTGTGACTACTCCAGCTACAAATTCAGACAATACGACTTCTACAGTTTCTACTAATGTAAATACCACGACCAAAGGAAATGGTTTGGGTAATGTTAAAAACAATAATACTGGTTCATCAAACAGTGGTAATGGAATGATGGGTAATGGTGGGAATGGTAATGGTATGATGAATAGATCTGCTTATAAAGATGGAACTTATAGCGCCAATGGTGAATATTTTGTAGAAGGTAGAGAAGCTATTGGAGTATCTCTTACTTTGAAGAATGATATTGTGACTGATGCTAGTGTTACTCTTCAAGCCAAAGATAAAACTTCTAAAAATTATCAACGTATGTTTGCTGACAATTTCAAATCACAAGTTGTTGGCAAAAGTATTTCTTCTTTGAAATTGAATAAAGTGTCTGGTGCATCTTTGACTACTCAAGGTTTCAATAATGCAGTTTCAATTATAAAATCACAGGCCGCTAGTTAAATTATATGAGCTTTAAGAATTTGACATTTGAGGCCATTGGTACTCACTGGCAAATAGATATTTTTGAAGATTCGCCTCTCTTTGACGAGGTGAATTTTTTTGATAGTCTAAAAAGTAGGATAGAAAAATTTGAACAAACTTATTCTCGTTTTCGTGAAGATTCTTGGCTTCGTGGAATTTGTTCTAAGCCTGGAGAATATGAATTGCCATCAGATGCTGAAGTGCTTTTTGATTTGTATTTTGAATTTTATAAATTAACTGATGGAATTTTTACACCGCTTATTGGGCAGACTCTTATGGATGCTGGTTATGATGAAAAATATTCTTTACAAGCAAAAGAAAAAATATCTAAACCAAAAAAATTGGAAGAAGTATTTGAATATAATTTTCCTATATTAATTGTTAAAGAAAAAGCAATTTTAGATTTTGGTGCTTGTGGTAAAGGTTATATTATAGATATAGTTAGCGAACTGTTGGTAGAAGCAAATATTAAACATTTTTGTGTGGATGCTGGTGGAGATATTTTTTACAAAAATAATGGTACCGAAAAAATGAGGGTTGGTCTTGAAAATCCTAATAATTTTTCCGAAGTAATTGGCGTGGCAGAAATTCACAACCAAAGTATTTGTTCTTCCTCAGGTAGTCGACGTAAATGGGGGGATTTTAACCATATTATAAATCCAAAAACGTTAGAATCCCCAAAAGACGTGATTGCAACCTGGGTTATTGCTGACACCGCTATTTTGGCTGATGCTTTGGCGACTTCTTTGCATCTGGTGGATAAAAAAGCTTTTTTAGAAAAATATAAATTTGAATATGTGATTATGTATGCGGACAATAGTGTGGAAAAATCTGATAATTTTCTCGGAGAATTGTTTTTGAGTTAATAAAACGCGGATTAAAATGATTTTAACGCTGATTAGCGCAGAATTTTTTAAGTAAATAATTTTAATATGTATGTTTTGTATTTTGTATTTTAGTGTTATACTAAATATATAATATATATTATATGAAAAATTATGCTCGTGTTGGCAAACGTCAGGGCAAACCAGCTTTTCGTACGCCTTCTAGTTTCAAAAATAATGTTTACAATGTTGTGAGACAAATTCCCAAAGGTAAAGTCTTGACTTACAAAGAAGTGGCTCATAAAGTAGGTTCACCCAAAGCTTATCGCGCTGTTGGCAACATTTTGAACAAAAATTACGATCCAAATATCCCTTGTCATCGGGTTGTAAGATCTGATGGTAAAATTGGTGGTTATAATAAAGGGTCTGATAAAAAGAAAGAAATTTTGGAAAGTGAAAAGGCTATTTGACAATTTGTTGACTTACCTCTATTATAGGGCAGCTACTTTTGGCTGTTTTTTGTTAGATATGAATTAGACAAGTTTTTGCTTAAATTTTGCATTGTATTAGTAGCCTGTAAATATTTTATTTTTTTAGAAAATATAGTACAATAGAAATATGAAACATAAAGCTCTAAAATTTATTTTTATTTTTGTTATTAGCGTCATTACTTTGCTTATAGTGGCTTATTTTGTTTTGTATTTTCAAAAGTCAGATGAACAAAAAGTTGGACAAGAAATAATTGATCGACAATCTATTGAAATAGAAGATATTATTAAATCTCGCCAGGCAGAAGAAACTGCTATAGACAACAAGGCTGATCCTTTTGGAGAAGATGGTTTGGTGCGTGTTTTGCTTATTGGTCTGGATAGTCGGGCAGGGCAGACAGCTGGACATTGTGATGTGATTCAAATGATTGAGATAGATAAGAATAAGAGTAATATCCAAGTCACGGCTGTTCCTCGTGGTACTTATTCTCCTTTGCCACCTGGTAAAGCAGCAACTTCTACTGATTATTATGTTTCCAATGCTTGTGGTTTGGCAGGCCTTGAGTATGGAATAGACAAAATAGAAAAAATTCTGGGTAAAAAAGCTGATTATCTTGTGATGGTTGGATTTTCGGAGACGCTTGGAATCTTACGTAATTTGAAATTGCCAACGACTGAGACCTTGCAGTGGCTTCGTCAGCGTCAGGGTTATGCGATTGGTGAACCACAGCGCGCTCGTAATCATTCAACTTTTATCAAACAACTAATGACCAAGTATTTGCCAGAAAAAGAATCAAAACTTGATTTACCTTTTCATTATATTTTATATAAGTTGGTTAAGACTGATTTGAGTTTTTCGCAAAGTGAAAAAATAGTTGAAGTTTTGATTAATATGGATTTGAAAAATAATTCAGAAAAAATTACACTTGCTATGCGACCAAGTTATAATGTTCAAGATATTCCTTATGACCCGGCTACTGCTGGGGAATATGTACAAAAGATGATTGGACCTATAAAAAATTATTTGTCTGGTACCAGTTATACTGGTATTGATACATCTGAAGCTGATCAAAGAATAGTTGATAAAATAGATGAACAAAGTAATGAGGCTGAATTTATCAAATGGGCGTTTGACAATCAGTTGTGGCTTCAGATAGAAGATGATACAATGAGAGAAGAGAAACATTATGAGATAATGACTAATTATATATCAAGATTAACTGTAAAAGATGACAAAGAACAAGTTGTTAGTGATTATATTTTGGAAATGAAGTATCTGGGTTTAGATAATTGGGCTAAGAAAGGTGAAGAACTTTTGAAAATTGAAATAGCTAATAATTAGATTATTTTAAAAAAAATTATATGAATGAACAAAAATCAAAAGTTGTAGCAATCTTATTATTTTTAATTTTGGCGTTGCTCGGCTTGTTAGTTGTCTTTTTTTTATTTTCAAAACAATTATTTAAATCTGACACCGTAAATAATAGTAACAATGATAATATTGAAGAATATTTTTGTACAGCTGATGTTAAGCTTTGTCCAGATGGTTCGTATGTAAGTAGGCTGCGTGATGGTGGATGTAAGTTTGCTCCATGTTTTGAAGAAGATAACACTGATGATAATGTTGATGTGGGATTTTTACCAGAGACCGGTTTGGATGCTAATAATTTGGATTGGCAAGAATTTGTGCAAGATGGATTGAAATTTAGAGCACCAAAAGAAATACCAGGTTTGGAATTTGTGAGATTAGAAAGTTGGCCACCAAAGGTAAGTGAGGTTGTCGGTAAATTTGTTTGTGATTCTGGTGTACAAAAAGAAATAAATGGTAGAAATTATTGTATAGTTACTACTAGTGAAGGAGCTGCTGGATCAGTATTTACTACGTATAAATATATGATAGATCATCTTGTCTATGATGAAGTGTCTAGTACTGATATAGAAAAAATAGTGAGTATTGAATTTATAGTTAAATATCCTCAATGTTTGAATTATGATAGTCCTCAAAGTGAGGCTTGTATTCAAGAAGAACAAAATTTTAATTTAGATAATGTAGTGGATACTATTGTAGAAAGTATTTTTGAGCCAAAATTAGAATCTTAATTTTGAATAACTTAGAGTCTTGACTACTTGATAGTTGATTCATTTTCAAATAAAAAACGTCAGTTTATGAACTGACGTTTTTTTATAAATATTTTTAGTGATGGTGATGACCTTGGTAATTTTCTTTTTGCATTTTATCAACATTGCTTTTGCTCAAAAAATGAGCTGCGATGTAAGTAGAAATAGGTACTGCTAAAACCAAAGCTATACTACCAATCAAAGTACGGACTATTTCTTCAGATATAAATTGACTATTGATAGTAAACCAAAGTGGTGAACTTTGTGATGCTGAAAAAAGTAAAAAAAGTGGGAGAGATGCACCTGCATAAGCAAGTACTAAAGTATTTACTAAAGAAGAGATATGTTCTTTGCCAACTACTAAGGCTCTTTTGTATAATTCATTTTTGTTAAGATTTGGATTGGCAATGCGTAATTCTCCAATAACAGCTGTTTGTGCTGTGGTAATATCATCTAAAACGCCGAGTGTACCGATGATTATTCCTGCCAATAAAAGACCTTGCAAATTTATTTCGCCAAATTGAGCAGTCTGTAAGAAAAAAGCTTCTTCTGAACCCATACCAAATAGACTAGACATATGTACAAAAAATTGTGCTATTAAAATAGATATTCCTAAGGTAATAATAGTACTGAGCATTGATAAATTAGTTCTTTTGTTGAAGCCGTGAGCTAGATATAGTGAAACACTAACAATAATAAGTGAACCAATTATTGTAATCGTTAATGGATTTTTTCCTTGAGCAATTTGCGGTACTATGAAAAGAGATAATACTAGAATACTAAAAAATAATCCTAAGAGCGCTCCAAAACCTTTTAGTCTTCCCAAAAATAAAACTAGTAAAATAAAGATTATAAAAATTGTGATAAGTGCAGACATTCTATAATTGTCAGCATAATCATATTTAGTTGTACCATCTATGGAATAAGTTTTTACTACTACAATTTTTTCTCCGACTGAATGATATTGAATTTTATCAATAGTTTGTATACCAGATATTTTTATTTGTATTTCTTTACCTTTTTCTTTGCCGGATAGAATTTTGGCTGTAAAAATTTGGTAATCTTCGATGTAATCTTCAGCAATAGTGTTGCTACCTTCATCATCAATATGGAGTATAGTAGCTTTGCTGTATTCATTTTGTTTTATATCTTCTGGATTTAGCAATTCTTCTTTTATACCTTCGTTGGTTGTTTCAGTATATTCTATTGGAGCTGCCAAACTAGGAGAAGGTAATGATAGAAAGAATAATGCAAAAAATAATGAGGTTATAAGTATTTTTGTTTTCATAGTTTATTTTCTTAATAAAATAAAGACGTTTTTATTATATCATACTTGTGGACAGTTTGCTATTGCAAACCATTCGCAATTGTGTTATAGTATTTTCACTATGAAAGACATTTTAGAAAAATTGAAGAGCAATGGTTACAAGCTTACTCAGCCTCGCGAGAAGGTTTTGGAGCTTTTGTCACATAATCACAAAGCTTTGTCAGCGCAAGATATTCATAGTTTTATCAAAGACGTTGATAAAGCTTCTGTCTATCGCACTTTAAATTTGTTGGAAGAATTGGGGATAGTCAATATTGAAAATTTTAATAATGAAAAGTTGTACTGTTTGTCAGCCGATCCTCATCATCATATTATTTGCAAAAAATGTGGGTTTAGTGAAGAAGTACCTTGTACTTATGAACATTATAATTTTAGTAATTTTAGTAATGTACAACACCAGATGACTTTGACCGGTGTTTGTAATAAATGTAATAAATAAAAAATATGTTGAAAAAAATATTTTTGTCTGTCGTTTTGTTTTTTGCTGTAACTCTTGTTTTGGGTGGTTGTAGTTTGCAAAATTCTTCTGAAGATACAAAAAATAGTGAACAAAAAATAAAAGTAGCTGCTAGTATTTTTCCTATATATGATATAACAAAAGAAATTGCGGGAGATAAAATTGATGTTAGTTTGATTCTTCCTCCTGGCGCTAGTCCTCACACTTTCGAAGTCTCAGCTTCTCAAATAAAAAATTTGCAAAACGTAAAATTGTTTTTTGTTATTGGTCAAAATTTGGATGCTTGGGTTGAAAATATTTCTTCAGCAATCTCAGACTCTGAAACTATTGATTTGAGTAGGGTAGTAGAATTGCAACAACTAGACGAAAACAATCCTAATCATAGACCTGATGAAGAAGATGAAGGTTTTGACCCTCACTATTGGTTAAGTCCAAAAAATATTTATACTGTATCTGAAGAAATTTTGAATCAATTGGTATTATTATCTCCAGAAAATGAAAGTTACTTTTTGGGTAATTACAATAATTTTGTAAATGAATTGCAGACCAAAGATGTAGAGTGGCAAGAAAAGATGAATAGTTTGACTAACAAAAATATTGTAGTATTTCATGATGCTTGGGGCTATTTTGCGGATCATTTTGGTTTGACTGTTGTTGGTACTTTTGAACCTTTTCCTGGACAAGAGCCTACTCCTCAATATTTGAAAGAATTGCAAGCTTCTGTCAAAGAATATAATATTAAAGCATTGTTTGCAGAACCACAGTTGTCTCAAGATTCTATCAAGACTTTGGCAAAAGATTTGGGAGTAGATATAAAAGTTTTGGATCCTACTGGTGGTGTAGAAGGACGCGCTAGTTATATTGAGATGATGGATTTTAATGTACAAAACGTATATAACTTATTGAAGAATAATTAATTAAAAAAGTAAAATGTGAGTTACATTGCTAAATTGTCAAATTGTTGTTTTTTCTAGATAGCAATTTAACAATGTGACAATGTAGCCATTTAACAGTTTATGCTGATAAAAGTACAAAACCTAAGTTACAAATTCAACGATTTCACAGCCTTGGAAAATGTGTCTTTTGAAATTGCCAAAGGCGAGATTGTGGCTATCATTGGTCCAAACGGCAGTGGTAAGACTACTTTGATAAAAAATATTATAGGCGTTTTGGAACCAACTGAAGGAAGTGTGATGATTGATGGCAAAAAACCAAAAGAAATAAGACACAAAATTGGTTATGTGCCACAAAAATTTGAATTCGACAAAACAATTCCTATTAGTGTGCATGAATTCATGAGTCTAGAAAAATGTGGCAAAAAAGGTCATGATGAAAAAAATATTATAGAAGCTCTAAGAGAAGTTGGTTTGGAAGATGTGGAAGAAAAACAATTGGGTAGTTTGTCTGGTGGTCAATTTCAACGAGTTATGATTGCTCGTGCACTACTTCATGAAAAAGAAATATTAATTTTTGATGAGCCTTCTACGGGAATAGACATTGCTGGAGAAAAAACTATTTATGATTTAATAAAAAAAATAAATGAAGAACGTGGTACTACTTGTCTGATTGTTTCTCACGAACTTAACATTGTCAACAAATATACCAAAAAAGTAATTTGTATCAATAAAGAAATGGTTTGTTTTGGAGCGCCAGAAATTGTGATTACCAAAGAGACTTTGGAAAAACTTTATGGTAGTGATACTGGTTTGTTTCATGCACATGATCACCATATATCCTGAGTCTCTGAAAGAAGACGAAGGATCTTTCTTAAACAAAAATATTTTTAAATAATAAACCTTGAATTGATTCTAAAAGATGTTTTTTTAAAATCAAAGTTATCAGGGTCTACAGATCCCTCGTCGTGCTTCGCCGACTTCGGGATGAATTGAACTATATGCTAGAATTCCTACAATACCCCTTCATGATCAGAGCTCTGGTGAGTGGTATTTTTGTTTCCATTTTGCTTGGCTGGCTTGGTACTTTTGTGGTGACTCGCAAGATGAGTTTTATTGGCGACGGGATTGCTCACGCTTCTTTGTCGGGTATTGCCTTGGCTATTTTGCTTGGCTGGGCACCGATTCCGACAGCTGTAGTACTCGCTAGTATTATTGCTATTATTATCTATTTTTTGGAAAAGAAAACCAATATATCTAGTGATATGGCTATCGCTATTATGCTGACGACTGGTATGGCGATTGGTATTATTTTGCTAAGTTTTTATCAAGGTTATCAACCAGAACTAATGAGTTATCTGTTTGGAAACATTTTGGCTATCAATAGTTATGATATGTTTTCTATTTTGATTATTGGTTTTTTTGTTTTGTTAATTTTATTTATTTTTTATCGCAAAATTTTGTTTAGTACTTTTGATCCAATAGGTGCTTATTTGGCTGGTATAAATATTTGGATTTTTGATTTGTTGTTGTATGTGTCGACTGCTGTCGTAATTATTCTTAGTATCAAGCTCGTTGGTGTGATTCTGGTAAGTTCGTTGCTTGTGACACCTAGTGCGATTGCCAAAATGTTTGTCAGAAGTTTCAAAGCCTTTACTTGGTTGACTGTATTATTTTCTGTACTTATAATTTCTTGTGGTTTGATTTTATCTTACTATCTTGATTTGCCATCTGGAGCGACGATTATTCTCACGGGAACGGGTTTGTTTATTTTGGCGTTTTTGTTTTCTTTGGTGTTGAAACATAAAAGCATGAAAACATTAAAACATTAAAACAAAAAAGCATTAAAACAAAAAAACAACTTTGATGAGTTGTTTTTTGGGCATAATGTAAAACAACTTTATTTTGATTTGGATTCAATTTTATTGAATTCTTCAACAATTAGTTTTTGATATGTTGGTTCTAATTCGATAAAATCTTTTTGATATTTTTTTCTTGTTGCCAAACAAATGGCTGAAAGCATCAGAGAAAGAGTAAGTTGTATTTTTTCTGGTGGTGCACTGTTTTTTTTGCCGTCAAAATTCAAAGGGAATCCACAATTTAATAGCCAAATATTGTTTACAAAAATATCTTTATGACAATCGTTTGTTTGTGTTATTTTTTTTCTTAATGTTATTGCAGAAAATTCTCTGTCTGATGAAGAAGTACTTACTAAAATTGTTCCTTTTTTTATTTTTTTATAAAAGTTATTATTTGTTATTTTATTTCCAGAAGCACCAATAATCAATTCAAAGTCAGAAATAATATCTGAGAGTTCAATTTTGCCAAAATCAGAAATGTGATGTTTGATGTCATAAATATGAGTTTGAAATTTATTTTTCAATAAATTGAAAATTCCTTGTCCAACTGCCCCAGCTCCTATTATTAAACAAGTCTTTGGTTTTAATTTTAATTTTTTTAATTTAAAAAAAAGTTTATCTACAATTGATTCTGCTATAAAAGGAGTTTCATAAACAAGTTTTGCATTTGAACGTGCAACATTAATTATTGGGAAAGATAATTTTTTTTCCTTTAATTTATTGTATCCTGAAGATGTTTGTTCTACAGCTACAATATTAGATAATTTTTTAAAAAAATAATTTCCAATATCAATAAGATGCCCGCCATCATCAACTAATAGTATTTTTTTGTAGTCTTTAAAATTTATTTTTTTTTGGATAGATTTTAAAAATTTTTTGATTTCTAATTCAAATTGTTTATCAAAAGTAATGTGACTATCAAATTTTGCACTACCCTCAGAAACATTAACACCTTTTTTATTAAATTTTTTCATTATTTCTTTGTTTGTTGAGTAACATTTTCCAAGTAAAAAAGTATTTTGAGGTTTGATACCCATATCAAATAGAGATTCAAACATAGAGTATGTGGAGTCCAAAATATGTTGAACTGCAATAATTAATACATTTTCAAAATCAGTTTTTTTGAAAAGATCTGAAGTATAATCAATTAAAGGTAATTTCATAATTTATATTAATTTATTTTACATGCTTCTCTACAAAATACTCACAAGATTTTTCTATTATTTTTTTTTGTTCTTTTGTAGTGTTGATAAAATTTTCAATATAATAATCTGAGGTACTTTTAGTTTTGTATACTAACAAAACTATTATAACTCCCAATCCACTGGCAATTTTCCGGTAAAATCAAAATCTCCAAATAAGACATCAACAACACCTTGTCCCTCGCTACCAGGGAGCCAAGAAGCTATAATACCGTCCCAATTTTTGGCATAGTCTTTTATATCTAGTGGACGTCCAGAAACTATTATTACTACTATTTTTTTGCTTTTTGCTTGTACTTTTTCTATTACCAATAAATCTTCAGGACTTAAAATTGGATTGGCAATATCTCCCCAGCCTTCGGCATAGGGTTTTTCACCGACAATGGCTATGCCGACGTCGGCTAGATTATTTGTGTTAGCAAAATTTCCTTCTTTATTATAATCAATTTCGCTATCTTTGGAAACAGTATTTTTGATAGCTTCAAGAATGGTCGTGCCCACAATACCAGCATTGCCATCTATACCTTGCCACTCAGTTGTCCAGCCACCTGCCTGGCGACCCAAATTATCGGCTGATCCACCTGCCACAATGATTTTTTTCAATGTTTTGGATAATGGTAATACTGAATTTTTATTTTTTAATAATACTTGAGATTTACGAACTGCTTCTCTAGCTATTTCACGATGCTCTTCACTGCCTATCACGGACAATCCTTCTGCTAGAGCTTCCGGACGATCAAATAAGCCTGTCTCAAATTTCACAGTCAAAATTCTTTTGACAGCATCGTCTATGCGCTCTTTTGTAATATCTTCATTAGCTACTGCTTTTTGCATATTGGAGACAAAATCTTTGTAATCAAATGGCGTCATTATCATATCAATTCCAGCGTTCACTGCTCTGACTAATGAATTATATTTATTATTTTCGATGAGATAGACACCATACCAATCGGAAACTACAAAACCAGAAAACTTCATTTCATTTTTTAGAATTTCTGTCAAAAGATGATAATTGTCAGAGTTTTTGGTATCTTGCCAACTAGCGGTACCTACCATAATGACGCGTGCTCCTGCCGTGATTGCTTTTTGGAAAGGAGGTAAGTGAACTTCGCGCAAAGTTTTTTCGTCAATAGTTATATTTCCTTCTTCTATTTGAAAATCTTTATTGCGGGATGTGCCATATATCATATTTCCGCCACCAATAAAATGTTTTGGGTTGGCTAAAACATTGAAATAGCCAGAGGATGAATCTTGTGTGCCTTCTAGATAAGCAACTCCTAGTTGTGCGACATTGTCTGTATTTGAGCCAAAAGTTTCGTAGGTTTTGCCCCAACGGATGTCTCTCACAACATCAAGATTGGGAGCAAAATTCCAATAAATTCCAGTTGCAGCCATTTCATCGGCCGTTGCTTTGGCAACACGCTTCACTAAATCTGGATCTTGGCTAGCACCCAAACCAATGGCATGAGGGAAAATGGTAGCCCCAAGAACATTGCCATGGCCATGAACAGAGTCAATGCCATACAAAAGTGGTATCCCTAGACAAGTATCTTTGGCAGCGTCTTGGAAATTATTTATCATTTGTAACCAGGCTAAAGGTGTATCAGTCTTTGGTCCAGCTCCACCACCGCTTAATAATGCTCCCAAATTATATTTGCTAATATCATTAATATTATTGATACTATTTTTTTCAATCAAAACCATTTGTCCTATTTTTTCTGCATCGGTCATTCTACTCATTACGTCGGTGACTCTTTCGTCAATTGTTAATTTTGAATTTTGGTAAGGAAGATTTGTTTGGTGACAATCATTATTTTCATTAGTAGGCGATGAAGATGGTAATTTGAGAAAAACAAAAATTGAGGTCACAATTAGTAGTGACGGTATAATTAAAAAGGTGATTAATTTTGAGTGATAAAAATTAGATTTCATGATAATTTTATTTTAGCCAAAAGATGCTTGCTAGTCGTATATTATGTCGTCAGTCTTATAACTAGCAAACATAGATAGAACAAACTAATATTGTTTGTTATACTATTTTTTGACCTTTAATCAGTCTTACGAGTACTACGATAACAGCTACTACAAGTAGGATGTGAATGAAACCTCCAACTGTGTAGGAAGTCACTACTCCTAGTAACCATAAGACGATTAGAACGATAGCGATAGTCCAAAGCATATGGGTATGTATTAATGAATATTTTTTTTATTTTTTAGTGTTATTTACTTTGATTGTAAATGCTATTGAAGTCAGTGCAATTATTTTGTCAATATCTCTTTATTCTAGTATAGCATAGAAATGTACTATACCATAACATAATTTTTTTAGGTATTATAAAAAACCTTTTAAACAAAGGTTTTTTATAATTTTAATTACAGGATGATAATTTTTAATGTAGCCAAATATAGGTTACTATGTGCTGTTCTAAGAAATTTTTATTCCTTATTTTTAGAGAATTATTTCGTGAATTTAAAACTCGAAAGCATCAAATTAAAGTTATCAATATATTCTTTATCACTAGAGGTTGTATTGTGTAATCCTAATACATAGGTTTCTGAATTTTTTTCTACATACACCGCCATATTATATCCATTATTCAAGTCTGTAATGAATTTGTCAGTTGTGATACCACCAACAACAACTGGCGATGTTGAAATGATTACATTGCCATTACGCTTAATATAATCAGCGCTATCAACTCTGGAAACGTCGGTCATCGGAGAAACTTGAATATCAATTGTTTTGTCATGTGGCACATTTTTTTGTCCAGGGGCTAAGAATGTGGCTAGAGTTTTACCTCTGCTATCCTTAGTTGTCAAATCTACAGTCCACGTTGAAGGATATTGAATAGAATAACCATAATCTTTATTGGTGTACGTTTTCCAATTAGTTGGTACAACTGCTTGATCCGATGGTTCAACAGCACCATTGTAAGGTAAAATAGAATTGTCATTGGTCGTTTCTTGATTAGTTGTACAGCCAGCCCCCATTGTTAGAACGGTAGTGAAGATGGCGAGTAGAAGTAAAGTTTTTTGATTCATAGTATTTATTTAGATTAATTAATAATTATTTTTAGTTAAGTCGACTTTTGAAATAAATTGTCAAAAAAATCTAAATAAAGAAGAAATTTGTAGCTATTTCACATAACACTGGGTTAAGCGAACTTCTTAAAATAATTGCTAAATTTGCTATTATTTTTTGGCGAATTATTTTGTCAATACAAATGTTTTTATAATTTCTTGAATTTCTGCCATTCTTGCAACCATTGTACCGTTGACGGCATCTTGTGCTATGGCATATCCGAAAACATATTTACTATTTTCTCCTAGATAAGTCGGCGTAGGGCCTTCTTCAGATTCAAGTTTTTGCCATTGGCTTTTCGAATGTGCACTAATATTGAATAATGAATCTTGAAAAGAAAAACCAAAATCAATAGAATCGTTGGTGCCTAAAGTTCCCCAATCTATTGTTCTGCTTTTTGTAGTATAGCCTTTCCAAGTTTGTGGAAAAGTTAAGGTAAAACCATATGTTGAGTTTGTGTAGACAATATCTTTAGGTTGAGTGACTTGTTGATTAGTATTTTGGTTTTGAAAAGAAAAACTATTCAATATGGTTTCTATGCTAGCGTAGTTTTGATCTGTTGGGTTGTAACTAATCACAAATGTGTAATCATTCTGTGAAATCAATATAGAAACTACTGGGGAGCCAAAATCGCCCGTGAAGTTAATTTTTGTTGCAGATTGACCAGCAAAAGTAACATCTTCACGATTGATTAGGTTTTTTCGTATGTTGTCTTCAAGGGAAGAACGATTGACTGTAATCATTAATTCTGTGTTTTGTTCCGTATTCGTAATCTCTTTTTTTGAGATCCAAACAGCTTCTGGTTGTGCTTTATCAAGTTTTGGGCTCTTTGTAAGGAACCAATCTTCTGGATATTGAAATGAATAATTGAATTGGGAACTACTATAAGTTTTTGTAGTTACTTTTGCAGGTTTCGTTTGTTCAGTAACATTTTGGTCTGTAGGTAATTTTGATTTCTGATTAGTTTGCCAGTAATAAACTCCACCACCGACAACAAGTGCGGTGATAACGATTGCGAAGACGATTGATGCTGTGCTTGATTTTGTCTGTTCCATATAGGTCTTGGGTTAATGAATAAATTATCGCTTATTTGAAGCATACTCCTAAACAAGTAATAAAGATAGCTCAACCATTTTTAGCTAACGTTCGTTTGTATAAAAAGTTTATTTTAATTTTTTATTATTTTATTATAAAAAACAAATTTGGGTGAAATAAAATAGCACAACTATTGAAATATTAGTCGTGCTTTTTTTGAAACGTATATACAGTTTTATCGGATGTAAAATATTATCTTCATTTTTTATTCAATTCGTTCAACTGCCATTTCCTTTCTTTAGTAATTGCGTTAGTATCATTGTTTGTAATTAGTTCAATTGTTTTTATGGCATAATCAGATGCCACCATAGCATGTTCTTTCATATGTCCACTTGCGATTGCTTGACCGACAGTTCTAAAAGCAGATTTTTGTATTTCGGACTCTGAATCACGTGCCAGTTTGTGTATTTTGAAACCTGCTTGTCTCACATCATATGTGCTCGCTTTTCCTTTTTGCCATAATTCATTAATTTTAAATCCTTTTACAATAACATCAATATTTTTGTAATCAATATTAGCAACACGTAATATTCTTTTTGCTATTTTCAAAGACCATTTAGCCAAATCTATTTGATTCTTATTTTCATAGAGTTCATCAATTTCAGATCTTAATTTGACGTTATCTTTTATTTTTATTTTAACTTGAGTCGTCATACTGATTTTCATTAATCTTTAAAAATATAAAAATAATTCTTTTTCTGGAGCAAAGCGTAAGGAAAGACTGTTTATGGTCTATCTCTGCCTACAAATCTTTCTTTGCCAAGCAGAAAATTTATTGCTCTTATTATATTTTTATCAAGACTACGTTCTGTTTTTAAATTGCTTAAATATCTGATTATTTCATGTTTTTTTGAAGGAGACAAACTTTCAAAAACATTTTTTGCTTCAACATTACTATTGAGTAACTGAATAAACTTCTTCGGAGGCGTGATTTCTCTGTTGTCAGAATCAAACATAACAGTTAACTCCACAATTTCACCGATTCGTTTAGGAGAATTTTTGAGCATAGTTGTGTTGATATATAGTCTCCATTCACCACTATATTTTACCAAAGTCTGCTTGTAAAGTTTTCCATTGATAGTTCCTTTAATAGGTATGTGACCTTTATCTTTTTTGGCTTGCTGAAATATCTCTTGTAAAATATTTTCAGGCACGAAAACAAAGGGATTCACTCCTATAATTTTTATTTCTGCTTTAAATTTCGTCATATTGTTGAGGCTATTGGCATACTTTATTCTTCAAATATTTTTTCAATCAATTTAAACTTTTTATTTTGGCAATCAATTTCTGCTTTTATTCCTAATGGCAAAATCCATTGCGGATCAGTATGACCAAAATCCATATTTGTTATTATCGGCATTTCAGAGTGATTGAATTCTTTAGATACTACATCTATAATATTAATTTCTAATTGTTTCTTTTCTTCTTCATTATAATCTCTTGCTCTGCCAACGAGAATTGCTTTTATTTTATCAAAAATTCCTTGAATGCCGTAATTTCTTAATGCGTATTTAATATAATCTGGAGAAGGTTTTTCTTCGGAGGTTTCAATAAATAAAATTTTATCATTCCAAAAATTTGTTTTAGGCCAATATTCTGTTCCATTCAACATCTCAAAAATTTCAATACAACCACCAAATAACTCTCCTGTTACAATAGTTTCTCCTTGAATCCAATTCCAACTTGTATTTTTTTTAATTTCTTCGACTTGTCCGACATTCTCTTTTTTAGACCAATCTTTATAGCTATTAGCCCAATTAGAATAACGCTTATATTCGTATTCTTTGGAATTGTTAAATAAAATGTCTTTGACATGCTTTTCAGATTCTGGAAAGTTAGCCATTTGAGAAAAACCTGCCATTACAGAAGGTCCGTTGAAAGTAACTAAACCTAATTGATTTAAAAAAGTAGTTAAGGTCGTAGTATCTGAATATCCTATAAAAATTTTAGGATTATTCTTGACTATTTCCTTATCTATATACTTTAAGATTCTTATAGAATCATCACCGCCAATAGAAGTAAATATAGCTTTTACGTTTTTATCTAAGAAAGCATTGTTAATATCTTCGGCTCTAACTTTTGGATTTTCATATAACTTGTTTGAATCCATTCTTGCTGTGGGAAATTCTTTTATTTTTAATCCGAATTTTTCTTCAAGAACTTTTATTCCATTATCAAATATATATGGAAATTTTGAAGGCAATCCTTTCGATGGAGATAAAATTGCGATAGTATCGCCTTTTTGTAATTTTTTTGGTTTGATTGCCATAATGTTTTAAATAAATTGATTGATATAAAATTTTTTTGTGTTAAGCTATCTTAAATTAGTTTATACGATAACGTTTGCACAGCACATGAGGTTTTGATTTTTCAAAACTTCTTATTTTAAGATTCCTCCCCATTCAATTACCGTAAAACCATGTCTGCTGATTTTTGGCAATATTTGTATTGGCACTTCTTTATATTCATCAAGGGCTATATAATCCATGAGCACCCGAATGATAGTGTCAGGTTTTGGTTCAATTTCTAAAGGTGCTAGTTTATCCATTTCATTATTAAGGGTAAAGGTAATAAAATAGTAAGGTTTTTCCTGCATGCGTCTTACCCAAAAATCTGAAAAATCATAGATCTCTTTTTCATTTAAACCAATGTATGACAATTTATCCTTAAAAAATTGTTGTACATCTTGTCTTTTAATAACGAATCCTTCTTTTGGTGATTCATAATCAGTGAGGCCACCTTCCCAGAAAAGATAGGGGTATTTTTTTCCAGACTCAATATCTGTTAAGTTTCCATTTGGTTCAGCCAAAACATTCCAACCATTGGAGTATGCTGGTTCAGTTATGGAAAAGCCATTTTTAAGATCAACTACTACTTTCACTTTTTCTTTTTTTTGTGGATACAAATAAATTACAGGCTTACCACCACAAGCAACAAACATATCATTAGAAATAAATCTTATAAGTTTTCCAAAAGGATCTTCCCAAAAAATTATAAGATCTGTAGAGTCAGTATGTATATTATTTTCAGCATATAACATTTGTTTTTGAGCCGCTTTCAAGATAGGACTATTAATATCCTTTAGTCCGTAAATATTTTGACCAGCTTTATTTTTACCAACAATGTTTAATTTGTCTTTGGTAATTGTACTGGTATTTATTACTTCTGTATAATAAGAACCCAATTCACATCTTGCCATATCCTCATCTGAGGAGCTACCAGAAGGATCAACGATGAAATTATTACTATGTATTTTTCCATCAATCCATTGAATATCTTTTTCAGTAAGAAATGCGTCCTCTAGTTCGTATAAAAATTCTGTGCCATCAATAGCTTCAACATAATATGATTCAGAATTTACATGGTTGTTATCTGTATATATATCGCGACCATCAACTGAGAATAACAAAGTTTTATTTGCATGGTCAAAGAAAACTTTTTGAGCAAATAAATCACTGGCAAGTTTAATCGTAGCTCCTGTTTTAGGATCTTTTAATTTTGTAGGCATATTAAGTTCCGGAATATCTATTTCATTGAAACTAGAGATATTTAGGTCAGCTTTTGCAATGCCAGTACTCCCATCTGTTGGGTCTGAATATTTAGTTAAAAGTGCAAAATCATTTCCTTTTTGCAAAAACCTATATCTACCAGGACTGCAACCAGCACCATCACAATAACTATCAGATGCTAAAATCATTTTTCCATCATCAACCTTAAACGACAGCACTTCATAATATGAGACTACAGCTGTTGGATCACCCGCTCTAGTTTTGACAAGTTTTAGGTCAGGTATTTGTTTCAACTGGCTTGGAATATAAATTTGTTTTTCATCTGATTGAGTTTGTATATCCATTTCAGGTTCTTGTGATACTACAGGCACAGTTTGCTGAATTTTTGTTTTTTCCTTTACAGGAGTTTCTGTTTTTTTATTTTGCATCAAAAATATTCCACCGATTATGAGTACTAACAATAAAATGACACTGGCTGTAATTTCGCTTGCTACTTTTTTGTTCATATTTTTATAAAAATTAATTAATTTATTTTGGCTAATGTATCCACGATAGGTGAGGTTTTATTTTCACTTATCACGCGGCTATATAATATATATCACAAAATCTCTAGTTTGTATAAATTAATTGCGTTAAGAGAAAAAATCTTTTCTTCGGTTTTATCATCTAATCTCAAATCTTTGATTAGTTGTATATGTTTGTCGACTGGACACATGGGCCAGTCAGTGCCAAACAAAACGTTATTAGGTTTTAGTAAAACAGTTTTTTTCAATATCTCGACAATCTTATTCCAGTCACCAGTAGCTTCAACAACTTCTGGATCAGCCATTGCCGAGGTGTCGTAATAAATATTTTTCAAGTCCTTGGTTGTCTCAAAACAATATTCCATCTTAGGCCAAAAAAAATGTGAAATGACAATTTTTAAGGTTTTGTATTTTTCTGCAATAGTAACTATATGTTTTGGATCATTATATTTTGCGCAATCAGTATCGCCAGTGTTTATTCCAGTATGAAAAACAACAGGAATATCATATTTAGAGCATAATTCATAAATTGGTTGGCATTTCTCATCCGTCGGATAAAAAGGGTCGTGTCCTGGGAAAAGCTTGATAGCACAAATTTTTTTAGACATTAGTAGTGTTTCTAATTTCAATATTTGTTTTTCTGTATCTTGAAAAATATTTATGGTTCCCATTGAAAAAAATCGTTTATCGTCTCCCATAATATTGAACATTGTTTCTGTATCAGCACATTTTGGGTTGGGCACGTTATCTGGAATGACGATCGAATAATCAATACCAAATTTTTCCATTGATTCTAAAAGATCTTTTTTTACGTCAAAAAGATTTCTTTTTTCTTCATCTAAATATGATAGATGTAAATGGCTGTCAATTATCATAGTTTGTACTGTATTTTAATTAATGTATTGGCAAAAATTTTTACGTAACTTTTTTATTCCACATATTTCTAAATTTTTTTTCACCAATTTTTTTTAATAATTTTTGATTTTCAATAAAATCTTGTCCATATTTTAACCAACTCTTAGAAAAAGTTTTCATTTTTTTGCAAGGGAATTCGTTGCATTCATAACAGTGGGTAATTTTTTTATCTTTGCAACATAAATGAAATTTTGTACATTTTTCACATCTTTTGAAATTAATTTCTGCTCCAGGACAAGGTTTTTTATCACGAGTATAAATTGGACAACTACCGCAGAAACATCCACAAGCTGGAATGCGTCCTGTGTATTTCTTTATTGCTGGCTTGTTAGTCATAAAACTATTAAAAAATTGTGTAATATAAAGTTATCTATTTGGAGTGAGAATTTTATTTCACATAACGTTCCTGCGTATGCGATGTTTGCCAGTGGTATAATTGCACGAAGTGCTTACCACTGGCAAATATAAGTGGAGACTTGCAGAGGTACGAAGCAAGCCGTAACCGCATACGCAGTGTTATACGATGTACATGTTTTCCTTTAATTTCTGAAAGAAATTGCTCTTAAAAAGAATCCGATTTTGTTTTTCCGTTTTGGGTGGTGGGCAGAGGGGAATTAAAGGGGTGAATGTTCGCCACCCAAAACACCTAATCTTTTTGTTTTTTCAGCTGAGTATAGATTTCTAACATAGAAAAACCAGAGCTCCAAAAGTCTTCATCGGTCGAAAAGAGTTTTCTGAATTCTGTTTCTAGTTCCAGCTTTTTCCAAAAATCCTCCATATTTTTGGTGTTTCTCTTTAACATTTCATAAAAAGTCAGAGTTTCTCCCCATTCAATATCATCAGGATTACGAGTAGTATTCATCGGAGTTTTAATTTCTTGCATTAGTTTTTCCTTTCTTCGTTGGCGATTCTCCTTATTGTGTGCGGCAGATTCAGCAGCTTCAAAACTTTTGTAACTTGCAGGGGTATGAGTTTCTTCACCAAGACCTTCGCCAATTGCCTGAAGGAACTGATGAGCATCTACATTTTCAAGTGTGATTTTTTCTTCTCTGCTTTCAAAAAGAGAGGCTGTTGCTGGACAAGCTTTGATTAAATCTGACAGACTTTCGAGCTTACTAATTTTAACACCCCATTTTTCTGATAAAGCTTTCAATACTGGTTTTAAACGTAGGATCTCTAAAGCGGTATCCATTCTGTTACATTTCGATGTCAAAAAGATCTTTAATTCACTAAACATTGTTTTTGCAGCAGCTGGATTTTTATTGATTGCACTAATCAAATAGTTTTCCAATCCCTCTTGACGAGCTTGGTCGGCTTTAATAATCAGCCAGCGCTTTGTTGCATAAAGCAGCTCCAAGACTTCCTGCTCTTCAGGGGTAATGCTTGCCTGGTTCTCGGACAAAAAAGCTTCGAATTCATCTTTTGGCATATTTGCCACTGTGTCAGCAAAACCACGAATGTTAGTTCGAAAATCACGAGAGCTATTTAAATCAGATAGGTGTTGTTGTAAAATATTGGATATTGTTTCAGGTGAGTTTCTATTATCTCTAATCTTTTCCCAAATCTCTGTTTTGACGGAGGTAATTGTTTTTCCTTGGCTATTTCTTAAATTTACGTCTGCGTCTACTATGTTTAACCACCCTACTAAATCTTTTCTTTCTTGACCGTATAACGATTTTACTGCATCTGAATAATCTGACTCTGACATTAAATTATCCAAAACGTCTAAGTTATGTTTAATGAGACTTCGCCAAAGAATCAATTCAGCTGTAGGTATTTGATTTTTCAGAGTATCACTATAACGATCAATAATATCTGCAATTCTGTAGTCTATTACGCCTGTTCTCCAAGTATGCCCTCTCTCCGAATGAAAATGAGAGCCATATGATAGCTGCGGATGTTCATCAAGTAATTGTGCAAAAAATTTTTGACTACCAACCTCCACACCTTCAATACCAGTTGGCGATGCAAATGAATGCGGTCCGTCAATAAAAGTGTCTGTATGCATCTGCCATCCATCTCTTTCACCAATAGATCTGTTGACTGCTTCACGTAAATTATTCGAATCTGGATCGTATCTTATTACTTTGGCTCTTCCCTCATAGTTTTGCCCCTCTGGAAGTACGATAGTACATGATTCATCTAACTGAAAATCCCCTACAACAACTGTGTCATTCGGAGAGACGCTAAATAACTGGTCTTCAGCGGTTTTTAATGGGAATAAAACAGCGTAAGGCATTTCTTCTCTTGAAAATCCTCCTTCCCATCCTCCTTGGAAAAGTTCTCCCATAGAAAAATGGAGCGTCGGGCGAAACGAGGGTGGTTTACTCTCCCCCCATTTTTTGTCACGAGTATTATCACGTGCTTGTGCAGTTAATATGTCGTTTTTTGGAAGTGAATTTGTGGCATGAGTTAAATAGATATTTTCACGAAGCACTTCGAGTGGCGGAGGATTTTCAATGGAATATTCAAACTTAGGTATTTCTGGTGAAGTACCTCTATCATTGTCTAATGAAGATTTAACATCATGATTGAACATATTTCTAAAGTTTAATCTATTAATTATAGCTTATTTCAAGCCAAATCTCAATTAAAAAGCGTTTTCTGAGCGACAATAGGAGTGAAGAAAACATCCTATTTTCCCTCTATAATAAAAGAAAAACAAAATCGGAATCTTTTTTAAGAGCTGGGGCGATAGCCCCAAAAGGAAAACATGTATTTCATATAACACCTGTTAAACGAACTTCTTAAAATCTTAGCTAAATTATGCTATAATTTATTTGTAAACTTGAATTCATAACCTACTTATGGAAACAAATTATAAATATCCAAGTTGGGATCCAATCATCAAATTCAAACAAGAAATGAAACTTCGAGGATTTAGCAGTAAGACTATAAAAAGTTATCTGTATTATACACAGGAATGCTTGCGTTTTGCAAGGGTTGGAGCGAGTGAAGTCACAGCTAAGATTGTCAGAGATTATTTGGAATATTTGGCAGATAGTGGCAAATCTGCTTCTACTCTCAATGTGGCTTATAGTTCTTTGGATTTATATTTTGGCAAAATTTTGCATAGAAAGTTCTTTGTGAATATTCCTAGAGCCAAAAAAACAAAAAAATTGCCAGTAGTACTCTCAAAAGAAGAAATAAACAAAATGCTAGAAGTGACGACTAACAAAAAGCATCATTTTATCATTAGTCTTTTTTATGGTACAGGACTACGCTTGGAAGAATTACAAAATATTAAGATGTACGATGTTGATTTGGATAGAAGAATGCTCAAGGTAACACAAGGCAAAGGTAAAAAAGATAGAATGGCTATAATTCCTAATAAATTATTAGAAATTTTGGAAATACAGAAAAAATTGAAATTAGCTTCAGATTACCTTTTTACTAGCAATCGTGGTGGTAAGATGGATAAGAGAAGTTTGCAAAAAATAGTTAGTGAGTCTGCCAAAAAAGCGGGAATAATGAAAAAAGTTTCACCTCATACGCTTCGTCATAGTTTCGCGACGCATTTGCTCGAAAATGGTACAGATATTCGCTATATTCAAGAATTGCTTGGTCATGCGAAGCTGGAAACTACACAAATTTATACTCATGTAGCAAATAAAAATCTGAGTTTGATAACAAGTCCTTTGGATATATAGATTACGTTTTATGTTTTTCTACAAAACACGTACAAGGTTTTTCTTTCAATAAATTTTTTTGTTCTTTCACCGTATTGATAAAATCTTTTTGGTTGGCGCTTCCTTTGGCTAATTTTTTATCTAGTGGAGAATGGTGATTGTAGCCTCTATTCTCCATTTCTTTTACTAACTCTTTGTGTCTATTATAGAGTGCTTTCAATTTTCCAACCCATCTCTTAGTTTCTGGATGATGAGAGTAACCACCTGTGCCACCATGCTTGGTCAGGATATTCCAAAGACCATGAAGTTCGCGATGTTCACCTAGCAAATGTTTTCGACAGAGATGTTTGACGTGAATGTCCCAGACGCGCATAATTTTTATTCACCTTTTAGTTCTTGTTCAAATTCTTTTAAAAATTTAAGTAAAAATTTAGTTCTTCTTTCGGCAATCTTTTTTCCTTTTTTTGTATGACATCTTTCTTTTATTTTTAATAGTCTTTGATAAAAAAGATCTAAAGCATATTGAAGAGCTTCAGGTTTTCTTTTTTTACAAAAAGGATCTTTTTGGTTATAGAAATTGATTTTCATTTGTCCTGCTGAAGCGTAAGTTCTCATGATAGATATTGCTCCTGTGGCTTCTAAACCGTCAGCATCTTGGAGTATTTTGGCTTCTAAAGTATTTGGAATAATCCCTTTATTAAAAGAACAAACAGATACAGCATATTCTACCTGTGCGACTTTGTGTCGCGGATATTCTTTTATGCTTTCTAATACTTTTTTTACGATGATAGCGCTTTCATCGGATGCAAATTTTGTTTTGGGATCATTTTTTGGATAGTTTACTACATCATGAAACAAGGCTGCTGGTATTAATATATCTAAGTCAGCTTTTTCTTCTTTATTAATAGATTCTATATTAGAGAGGACTCTTAAGATATGATTAAAATCATGGGAAGGGTCATCGTCATTATATTTTTCTTTGGCTATTTTTATTAATTTTTCTTTTAATTTTTTATTCATAATGTTTGTATTAGGTTAGTGTTAAGTATATATTATATAGTTTTTTTGAGCAAATATATAGTTTGTTTACATTTATCCCCATTTGTTCTAAAATAGAAAAGCATCTAGAATATAGACATAATTTTTAAAATATCCTAAAATGTCTCATCCTTTCAAAAAAATGTTAAAAAGTCATTATTGCAAAATTGTTTTTGCTTTCTTTTTTGTACTTAGTTTCTATTTGGTTCCACACAAATTGTTTCAAGGTTTGTACTTGCTTTTGGTGGTCTTATTTTCTCTTAGTTTTTCGGCTGTGATGACTTGCTTGGTCTTGAATATGAAAGAGAGATATAAGAACGCCAAAGATGCTGGCAAAAGTGTACTTGGTATTGTAGCGGCCCTTCTGGGCTTGTCTGCTTTGCAGGTTTGTACGGTTGGTGGGGGATTTTGTGCAATATCACTTGGTAGTAGTATTGTCGCTGCTATTTTCCCTGGTACAGCTTTTCATTTTTTGGGACAACATGCAGTAATTATTATTATTTTGTCTATTTTGATTCAGTGGTATTCGTTGTATAAGATGCGTTGTTTTAAAAAGTAACTTAATCACTTTATCACCTGATCACTTAATCACTTTTTTATAAAAAATATTTTTATATCTCAATGTATCTCTATTTTACTTGTCCGCCTTGGGTGGATCTCAATTTATTTCATCTTTAGTTATAAAAATATTCAATTAAAACAAACTTTCTAAATAAAAAAATATGCGAGTTGGAATCATTGGTGGAGGAGCGGCTGGCATGATGTGTGCGGCGACAATAGTAGAAGAACATCCAGAAGTGGAAGTGTTTTTGATTGAAAAAAATAATTCTTTGGGTAAAAAAGTGATTATCTCTGGTGGTGGCAGATGCAATGTGACGACAGGAATTGATGATTTGAAAATTGTTTTGAGCAAATATCCTCGTGGTAACAAGTTTTTACAATCGGCTATGCATAGATTTCCACCAAGCAAAGTTTTTGAATGGTTTGAAAATCATGGAGTAGAGCTCAAGTGCGAAGATGATTTGCGGGTTTTTCCAGTTTCCAATGATGGACATGATATTGTCGCTGTATTTGAAAAAATATTTAAAAATGCAAAAACAAATTTACTTTTTAAACACAATATGAAAAATATTGTGAAGAAAAAAAGTAAATTTGTAATATCTTTTGCTGAGCAAGAAGATTTGGAAGTTGACAAAGTCGTCATGGCTCTGGGTGGACAGGCTTATCGTCAGACAGGATCAAGTGGAGATGGTTATGATATTTTGGAAAAACTTGGCCACAAAATTACAGCTTTGTCACCAAGTCTAAATTCTTTTTTGACTCTTGAAAAATGGCCGAAAGAATTGTCTGGAGTGTCTTTTGAAAAAGTGGTAATAAAAGGCAAAGATCAAAAGAAATATCAAGTTACTGGACCTTTTCTTTTTACACATACGGGTGTAAGTGGACCTGCTGTTTTCGCTTTGTCAGCGATGATTGCTTTTGAAAAATATGATAGACAAAGTCCATTAGAAATTTTGATAGATGTTTTGCCGGACAAAAATGTAGAAGAATTGTTTGTTGAATTGCAAAGATTGCGTGAAGAAAGTTTGCAAAAAACTTTCAAAAATACTTTGCACCAATTTTTTTCAATGTCTCTGACGGAAAAAGTTTGTGAAAATTTGCAGATTAGTTTTGATAAAAAAAATGTGGAGATGAGTAAAAAAGATTTGCGAGCGGTAGTCGAATATGTCAAAGCTTTGCCTCTAAAAATTATTGGTCGTGGGGCAGGGGACGAATTTGTGACTGCTGGCGGGGTAGAATTGACAGAGGTAGATCCCAAGACTATGGAATCAAAAATTTGCTCTGGTCTCTATTTTGCGGGAGAAATTCTGGATATTGATGGTTTTACTGGTGGATTCAATCTACAAGCCTCTTGGGCGACGGGGAGAGCGGCGGGACTAGAAATAGTTGATTAGTTGTGGTAAGATAATAGAAGAATTTAGAAATTTTTAATTTTGAATTTTAAAACAATTTTAAATTACTAAATTTTGGAAAATAATTTAAAATTGAAAATTACTAAATTAAAAATTTAATTTTATGCCCAAAGAAACATACAAAGTATCTGGTGACAAATTGCTCACCAAGATAAAACAAATTATCAAAGAAGGTAATGCTCGCAAGATCATTATCAAAAATGAAGAAGGAAAAAAACTAATAGAATTTCCAATTACTATTGGAGCTATTGGAGTTTTGGCAGCACCACTTATCGCAGCTGTCGGAGCTATGGCAGCTTTGCTTACTAATTGTGAGATTGAAGTGGAGAAGAAAGTTAGTAAAAAGTAGAAAGTATCAAGTAAAAAGTTTATAAAAGCATTAAAACATAAAAACATGAAAACAAATTGTTTTAGTGTTGTAATGTTATATTGTTTTAATATTTTTATGTTTTAATGTTTTAATGAAAAAAATATGGATTTAGTTATTGAAATAATAAAAGAGGGGGAAGGGCAAGAAGCTCAACATGGTGATACTGTCTCAGTACATTATGTTGGTACTTTTGAAGATGGTAATAAGTTTGATTCAAGTGTGGACAGAGGTCAGCCTTTTGCTTTTCCACTTGGTCGTGGTATGGTGATAAAAGGTTGGGATGATGGTGTGGTTGGTATGAAACTTGGAGAAAAAAGAAAGTTAATTATTCCATATAACCTAGCTTATGGTGAACATGGTTATGGTTCAATTCCACCTAAAGCAACTTTGGTTTTCGAAGTAGAACTATTGGGAATTGAATAATTATCTGTTATAATATAGACATTATTTATATAAGTTATACAATATGAAGAAAAGTAACTTGAGTGTGTTAGTTGTAGCCTTTAGTATGCTTTTTGTGGGAGCTGGATGCTCTTATGAAGCGTCAGTTGGTGATGTAAAAGATGCACCTCTTCCAGCCGTTGGCGAGGTAAAAGAAGTTGTAGTAGCTGATAAAAGTGGTAATTTCAATATTAGCGGTAATATTGCAGAAGATTGGACAGAAAATAAAGAAGCCGATCCTCGTGTATTAACAATGTTTTTTTCTCCAGAAGCAGAAGGTGATGCTTTTCGTGAAAGTATAAATGTTATGGGTTTTCTTTTTGCAGAAGGTGAAGCAGAAATGACAATTGATGAATATGTAGATAGTGCTATGAGTGGATCTGAACAAGCTCCTGGTTACAAACTTTTGTCTAGAAAATCTCTTACAGTCGATGGCTATCCTGCAATTACTGTTACTTATCAAGCTGATAATGCTAAAGCAGGACGTCTGCAATTTGAACAAACACTTTTCAAAACAGAAAAAGAAGGTTTTCTTGTAACTTTTACAGGAACTCCAGAAGGTACTGTAGAATTTGAACAAGATTATCAAGATTTCTTGAAGAGTATTAGTGTAAAATAATTTTTACAATTACAATAAAAAAATAGTCTCGTTATTC
>JAQUAW010000011.1:8927-28298 GCA_028687045.1 Patescibacteria group bacterium | reverse complement strand
TGCGAATATTTTGGTAAGTGGAAGAAAAACTTATATCATAAATTATGATGTTAAAAATGCTATTAATTCTTTTGAAGATCATGATGAATTATATTGGAATGTGACAGGTAATGGTTGGAATGTACCAATTGAAAATGTAGAAACTACCATAGAATTGCCAACTTCTTCACCAATTATGGATAGTCAAGTCACTTGCTATGCGGGTGATTATGGGAGTAAAGATACTTGTACGTCTTTTGATTTTAAATTTGCGACTAATAATACCGAAGATATTTCTGGTGCTGTTTTTCATACCAAAGATCTTTTGGCAAATCAAGGTATGTCTGTAGTTTTGGGATTTGCCAAAAACATTGTAGATATCAAAGTAGAAGAACCTTTGCCAACAATACCATTATGGTTGAGTATCATCTTACTTGTTTTGCTTTTTGCTGGCTTACCAATTCTTGTATTGATTGTCATGATTTTGCTTTGGTATTTCAAAGGTCGTGATGAAAATTTGCACGATCCTATCATTGCGCAGTATGATTCTCCAGACAATTTGCCACCTGGAGTAGTAGGTACTATTTTGGATGAAAGAGTTGATAAACAAGATGTAAGTTCAGAAATTATTTATTTGGCTATTGCTGGTTATTTTAAAATTGTTCGTATTGAGACCAAAGAATTTATTGGTAAAAAAGTAGATTATACTTTGGAAAAATTGAAAGAGGCTGATGATAATCTGAAAGAGTATCAGAAAATTTTATTGAATGCTTTTTTCAAAAAAGGTAATAGTGTCAAAATGTCAGATTTGAAGTATGAATTATTTACAGATTTCAAAAAGGCTTCCAAAGAAATGTATAAGTTTGTTGGTGACAATGAATATTTTGTAAAGAATCCTGCCAAAGTAAAATTGCATTATAATATTGTGGGTTTTGTTTTCATTGCTTTGGGGATGATTACGTTTCCTCTATTTACATTTTTTTCTGTAACAGGGCTTTGTTTTTCTGGTGCTATAATTATTTTGTTTGCGGCTATTATGTCAAAGCGCACTCACAAAGGTGTAAAAACTAGAAATTATATTTTGGGTCTCAAAGAATATATTAGAGTAGCCGAAAAGGAAAGAATAAAATTTCATAATGCTCCAGAAAAAAATCCACAAACTTTTGAAAAGTTTTTGCCATATGCCATGGTCTTTGGTTTGGAAAAAGAATGGGCAAAACAATTTGAAGGAATTTATTTAGAGCAACCGACTTGGTATTCTGGAGCTAACTTGGCTACTTTTTCAGCGATTAGCTTTGTAAATGATTTGAATAATTTTGGTACGGCTGCTAATACTAGTTTCGCCCAAAATTCTGGTTCTTCTTCAGGATTTTCTAGTGGTGGTTTTTCTGGAGGAGGTTTTGGTGGTGGTGGGGGAGGATCTTGGTAGTTTTTATAGATTAATTAATTTATTCATTCAGGGTGGTGTGTAATTCGCCAATCGGACGTAAAGCCGTCGACTCCCATTTTATTTTGGGACTGATCATGTGTAAATCATGAGCCGACCGTATAGTCGGGATCGTAGTAATACGATATTATTTCAAACAACATTTTGGAATAGTAGAAAGAAAAATATATGAAAAAAAGTTATATAGGTGCTCTTAGTATCATGTTTGCTGCTTTTTTGTGGGCAGTAGATGGTGTGATTTTTACTCCTTGGGTTTTGAAGCTTGGCATGACTGATGTACCAATTTTTGTTTTTATGTTGCATGCGACATCATCATTGTTTTTGTCTTACTTTTTTTTCAAAAGATTTCAAGAACTAAAAAATCTTGATAAGAAAGATTGGTTTTCTTTTATTTTAGTAGCTTTGTTTGGTGGTGCTTTGGGTACTATGTCAATTGTGGCAGCTATTTCTATTGTCTATAGTCAAGGTTTAAATATTTCTGTAGTTTTGCTTTTACAAAAATTGCAACCAATTTTTGCAATATTTTTGGCTTTTATAGTTTTGAAAGAAAGATTAAAAAAGAATTTTTATCTTTGGTCTTTGTTGGCTTTGCTTGGTAGTTATTTTTTGACCTTTGGCTTTCATATAGCACATTTTAGTCTACAGGGTATGTTTGTACCCGGAATGTTGTCGGTGTTAGCAGCTTTTTCTTTTGGTGCTTCTACTGTATTTTCTAAGAGAGCTATCGAAAAAGTAAGTTTTGCTATGGGTACATCTTTGCGTTTTTTGCTTACTACTGTTTTGATGTTTTTGTTGATTGTAGTAATATCTATTTTTTACACAACAGGTTTAGAAGTTATGTATCTTGGGTTTGCTGGATTCAAGATGTTGACTTGGTCTGTCATAGGAGTTTTTTTATTGATTGCTTTTACGACTGGTGGCATGTCAAATTTGATTTATTATTATGGATTAAAAAAAGTTACTGCTTCAAAATCAACAATTTATGAATTGTTTTTTCCATTTAGTTCTATTTTGTTGGAATATTTGCTTCATGATAAAATATTATCGTTAGGTCAATGGTTTGGTGTTTTAGTAGTTTTATTTGCTGTTTCTAAGATTGTTGTTTTAAAAAATAAATAAATATGAAAATCGGTATAGATGTTTCTCGTGCTAACAATTTACAAAAGACAGGTGTCGAATGGTATGCCTTTTATTTGTTGCAAAATTTCAAAAAAATAATTCCAGAAGATGTAGATGTTGTTTTGTATACAAGAGAAAATTTGCAAGGTGAATTGGCAGTCTTACCAAAAAATTGGAAACAAAAAGTATTGAAGTGGCCTCCAAAAATATTTTGGACACAAATTAGATTGAGCTTAGAAATGTTATTTCATAAACCTGATATTTTGTTTATTCCTGCGCATGTTTGTCCACTAATACATCCTAAAAAAACCGTAATGACAGTGCATGATATCGCGGCTTTGCGTTTCCCTGATTCTTATAATTGGCTAGAAGAGTGGTATTCTTTGGCATCTGTCAGATTTGCTTTGAAAAATATTTCGAAAATAATTACACCTAGTCAATTTACCAAAGATGAATTAACTTCTCTTCAAGTTCGTGATTTTGATAATAACAAAGTACATGTGGTATATCATGGATTCAATAATCTTTATAAAAATAAATTTTCTAGAGAAGAAAAATATATTGTTTTGAATAAATACAAAATAGCCACAAATTTTTTACTTAGTATTTCTAGACTTGAATACAAAAAAAATACAGTAGGAATTATCAAATCATTTGAGCTTTTGAAAATTAAAAAAGAATATGAAAATTTGCAATTGGTTCTTGTGGGTAAACCAGGACATGGTTTTGCGCAAGTCGAAGAAGCTATAAAAAACAGTCTTTACAAAAAGGATATAATTTTGCCAGGTTGGGTGGAAGAAAAAGATTTGCCTGTGATTTTGTCAGCCGCTCAAGTTTTTGTTTTTCCGTCACTTTATGAAGGTTTTGGTTTGCCAATTTTGCAAGCTATGTCAGCTGCGGTGCCTGTAGTTACTTCAAAATTTAGTAGTTTACCAGAAGTTGGTGGAGAGGCTTGTGTGTATGTAGATTCAGAGAATTACGCAGATCTTACCAAAGAGATAGAGCATCTTTTGAAAGACAAAGATTTTTGTCAAGAAAAGATAAATTTAGGTTTAGAAAGATCTAAGAATTTTTCTTGGGAAAAATGTGCTATAGAAACTTGGGAAATTTTGAAAAATGCGTAAAGTACTTATTAATTTTTCTTTTTGTTGTCTTCTTGCTCAAACATGTTATTTTGTGTTATAATCAGCACATATGCTAGATATTATAGGTCACAAACAGGTAACTGATTTTTTTGCCAAAGTTATAGAAAATGATAATCTTAGTCATGCTTATTGTTTTACTGGGCCAAAAAGTGTTGGCAAATTGAAAGTTGCTCAGCATTTGGCAGCTCAAATTTTGAATATTGCTGAAGATAAATTGTTTAGTTCACCAGATTTTATTTTGGTAGAACAAATTATAAAAGAAAAAACAGGCAAATTATCCAAAGATATTGGTGTTGATCAGATTAGAAAATCAATTTCATTTTTGAATAGAAGTTCTTTTTCAAAGGATGGTTACAAAGTTGCTATTATTGATAGGGCTGACCTTTTGAATATTTCGGCTAGTAATGCTTTTTTGAAAACACTGGAAGAACCAAGAAGCAAAACGATTCTTTTTTTGATTGTGGAAGATGATAACAAATTATTAGCGACTATTCGTTCTCGATGTCAGACAATACATTTTTCTTTGGTAGCTGATGATGATATAAAATCATATTTAGAAACCTTGAGTTTGTTAGAAGAAAAGAAAAATATAATTTTGAAACAATCTTGTGGTTTGGCAGGTTTGGCTGTACAGTTGGCTACTGATGAAGAATTTTATAAAAATTATTTTGAAGAGGTGACAAGATTCAATAATATTTTTGGTAAATATTTCTATGAAAAATTGCAATTGGTAGAAGATTTGTTTGGAGACAAAACTGATCATATCCAAGCTAGAAATAATTTGATTAGAGTTTTGAATATTTGGCAGATGCAGTTGCATTTGTTGTTAAAAGAAAATAGTATCAATAACAAATTATTTTTGAATATTTATAACAGTATCAAGCAAGCTAACAAACTTCTTTTGCAAAATGTTCATCCACGTTTGCTTGTAGAAAATATTTTATTACAAATTATCTAATATTTTATTAAACTTATATTATGAACAAAAAATTATTATTTTTGTCAGTAATTATCGCTAGTGTTTTTTTGACAGGTGCTTCTTGTCTAAATGTCGGTAGTAATAATCAACCAACTACTTCCGGACCAGCTGGTATGTTTGTTAGTACTGACAAAGGTGAAACTTGGTCAGCTATTTCTGCTTTTCCAACTAGTCAGGGTGTGAAGAATTTGAATGGCTATAGTGTCTTTGGTTTGATAGAAGATCCAGAGGATCCTCAAGGTTTGTATTGGTTATCTCGAGAAGTTGGTTTGTTTTATAGTTTTGATAGTGGTAGAAGTTGGAAACAATCTGTTTCTCCACTAAATGTTTCACTTATTCGTTCATTGACTATAAATCCAAAAGATAATTGTGATATCTATGCTACCAATGGTCGACAAGTTTTCAAGACTTTGGATTGTGTACGTTCTTGGGAAGAAGTTTTCAATGAAATTAGACCTAGTGATTCTATCACAGCTGTAGCTTTTGATCCTTTTCATACTGAAAATATTTATATTGGTGAAAGTAATGGTGATTTGCTAAAAAGTACTGATGCTGGTAAAACTTGGTCTGTAATTAATAATTTTGGTAGGGGAACTTATATTCGTGATTTGAGTTTTGACACCAACAGCGAAGGAATTTTCTTTGTTGCTACTTTAAAAAACGGTCTTTTCCGTTCCAAAGATTCTGGAGAGACTTGGGTCAATTTGAGCTCTAAGTTAGCCGAATATCCTGGAAGTCTTGATTTTAGAAGGTTTTTGATATATCCTAGTAACGCTGAAGAAATTTATTGGATTTCCAAATATGGTATTTTGACTTCTCGTAATTCAGGAGAAGAATGGGAACCTGTAAAATTGGTAACTCCACCAGGTAGTGTAGATATTTATGCTTTTACGGTTAGTCGTTTCAATAATAAAGAAATGTATTATACAGCAACTATAGATTATAAATCTTCTTTTTATAGAAGTGTGGATGGTGGTAAAACTTGGGAAACACGTAAATTACCTTCCAAGCAATTGCCAACAATGTTATTTTCTCACCCACAAAATGATGGTTGGTTGTATCTAGGTTATACAATTCCACCACAAGATTAGTAAATAATTAATAAAAATATTATGAATATATCAAAAACAAACATCGAACTTTTTGAGAAGTCTATTGAATTTCTGAGACAAGATATTTCAAGTTTACGTACTGGTCGTGCTACACCAGCTTTGGTAGAAGATATTATTGTCGAAGCTTATGGCACAAAGCAACCTTTGAAAGCTGTAGCTTCTATTTCTGTTGCTGATGCCAAGACTATCAATGTTGACCCATGGGACAAAAGTTTGTCACAAGCTGTAGAAATTGCTATTAGAAATTCTGATGTGGGTATCAATCCTGTCAATGATGGAAAACTTATTAGATTACCTTTGCCTGATCTCAATGCTGAACGTCGCCAAGAACTTATCAAAGTTCTTCACAAAAAATTGGAACAAGCTCGTGTTTCCCTTCGCAAAATTCGTGAAGATATTCGTAGTGAAATAGACAAAGCAGAAAAAGCCAAAACTATTTCGGAAGATGAAAAATTCAATGAACAAGATGATTTGGAAAAGCTTGTGAAAGAATATAATGATAAAGTGAGAGAAATTGGGGAAGAGAAGGAAAAAGAGATCACCACCATATAAGAGGAATGTGGAACGAGGAATGAGGAATGGGAAAATGGTTGTGTTTGATTTTTTAAAATTTGTTAATCCGTTTTTATCTGTTGAATCCGTTTGATCCGTGTTCCTATTTAAATTTATTTATGCGTATTGTTCTTCAAAAAGTAAAAAATGCTAATGTAAAAATAAATGATAAAACCGTTGGGCAAATTGCTCACGGTTTTTTACTGTTACTGGCAATCAAGAAAGGGGACACAAAAGCTCAAGCCGATTATTTGGTGGACAAGATTTGCAAGCTACGTCTTTTTTCGGATGCAGGTTCTGACAGCTTCATGGAGAAAAATATTTTGGAAGTATTGGGTAGTGTGCTAGTAGTTTCGCAGTTTACACTTTATGGAGATTGTCAGAAGGGGACTAGACCAAGTTTTACTGAGTCAGAAGAACCTGTTAAAGCCAAAGAAATGTATGAATATTTTGTAGAGAAAATGAAAGCTAATATTAAGCGTGTAGAGACTGGAAGATTTGCTGAACATATGGAAGTGAGTTTGGTAAATGATGGACCGATTACTCTGATTTTGGAAAAATAACAATTTTGGCAGGGAAGACTTGTTTTTTCTCTAGTTTAAGGGTATTATAGGAACAGAATAACTTTCTAAAATACTTCTAAACTCTATGGCAAAACAAGAAAATAGCAATTTTGAAGCACAATTATTCAAAGCAGCGGATAAACTTCGCAAAAATATCGATGCAGCAGAATACAAAAATGTAGCACTTGGTCTTATCTTCCTCAAATACATTTCAGAAAATTTTCAAGAACTCTATGACAAACTAGCCAAAGAGGAATTTTCTGATCCAGAAGATAGAGATGAATATATGGCTGAAAGTATTTTCTTTGTGCCAGAGCAAGCTAGGTGGAAAAATATCCAGGCCAAAGCCAAATTGCCAACTATTGGTCAAGAATTGGACAATGCCATGGAAGCGATTGAAAAAGAAAATCCTGAGCTTCGTGAAGTCTTGCCAAAAGTTTTTGGTAAGCCAAATCTAGACAAGACATCTCTTGGTTCACTCATCGATTTGATTTCAGATACAGAATTGAAAAATACTAGTGAAAAATCAAAAGATCTTTTTGGTCGTGTCTATGAATATTTTTTAGGTGAATTTGCCAATGCCGAAGGTAAAAAAGGTGGACAATTTTATACACCGAAGTCTATCGTGAAGTTGATGGTCCAAATGATCGAACCATACAAAGGTCGTGTCTATGATCCTGCTTGTGGTAGTGGTGGTATGTTTGTCATGAGTGAAAAATTTGTGAAAGAGCACAGAGGAAATATCCAGGACATCACTATCTATGGTCAAGAATCAAATCAAACAACTTGGAAATTGTCCAAGATGAATCTAGCTATTCGCAATATCAATTCTCAATTTGTCTCTTGGAATACTGAAGGAAGTTTTCTAAAAGATCTTCATCCAGATTTGAAAGCTGACTATGTCCTCGCCAATCCTCCTTTCAATCAATCAGACTGGGGACAAGAATATCTCCAAGAAGATGCACGTTGGAAATATGGTTTGCCTCCTGCTGGCAATGCCAATTTTGCTTGGATGCAACACATGCTTTATCATCTCGCTCCACACGGAGTAATGGCGACAGTCCTCGCCAATGGATCTCTTAGTTCCAATACTTCTGGCGAAGGTGACATCCGTAAGAATCTTATCCAAAATGATTTGGTAGAGTGTATTGTCGCTCTTCCAAAACAACTTTTTTATAATACCGGCATCCCGGCTTGTCTGTGGTTTTTGCGTCGGGAAAAGAAGAGTAGAAAAAATGAAATACTATTTATCGATGCTTCGGAAATGGGATTCATGAAAGATAGAGTACATCGTGATCTGAGTGAAGAAGATATGGCGAAAATAGCGGAGACCTTTCATCAGTGGAGAAAAAGTGAAAATTATGAAGACATCAGAGGTTATTGCAAATCAGCTGAGCTAAGTGAAGTAGAGAAACATGGTTTTGTCTTGACTCCTGGTAGATATGTAGGAATAACCGAGGAAGAAGATGATGGTATTCCTTTTGAGGAGAAGATGGAAAAGTTGGCGACTACCTTGAAAGGACAATTCGCCAAAGAAAGTGAGATGAATGAAGAAATAAAAGAACAATTGAAGAAAATTGGTTTTAATTTGTGATAAATATGTTTGGTATAAAAAAATTTGATGTAAAAAAAAGACAAGATAATGCTTTTCAAGCGTCAAGAGACAATGCTATTGAAGCAAACAAAGCAATAAGCATGACTCAAAATTGGATTTTAGTTTTAGGCACTGCAGAGTTGACTTTTTTGGGTGTATTTTTTTTGAGTGATAATCTTAGTAGTTGTGTTATTATTTTTGTAAAGATTTTGATTGCATTTTTATTTTTTGCTTTTTTATCTTTTATTTGGGGAGCTTATACTCAATCAACTCATTTAAAAGATACAAGTAGAATGTACAATAAGATTTCAGACAAAGCTTTGGAGTATCTAAATTCTGGAAAAAATAAATTGGATAATGAACCTGAAGATTTGAAGTTTCCTAAAAATAAAATAATATCATCAAAAATTTCAAATTTTTTATTTTCTCTTTCTTTTATCTCAATTTCAATTGTTACTTTTTGTTTAATAATTCTTTTGTTTGTAATGTAAAAATATGACTAAAAAAACACAGACAATTGAAAAAAATATTCCAAGTGGTTGGGTAGAGACGGTTTTGGGGGAGGTTGTGGAAACAAATATTTCAAGTATTGGAAAAGATTTTGAATTTGATAAAATTCTATATTTAGACACTGGATCAATTACAGAAAATAGAGTTGAACAATTACAAATTTTTAGTATTTCAGAAGCACCAAGTAGAGCAAAAAGACTGGTGAAAGAAAATGATATTGTTTATTCAACTGTTAGGCCAAATCAAAGACATTTTGGTTTTATTCAAAACCCACAAGAAAATTTAGTAGTTTCAACTGGCTTTACGGTAATTTCAGCAATTCCAGAAAAAACAAATTCAAAGTTTTTATACTATTTTTTTACACAAGATAAAATAACAAGTAATTTACAGCAAATAGCAGAACATAGCACATCAACATATCCATCAATTAAACCAGAACATATTGAAAATTTAGAAATCCTTCTTCCTTCTCTCCCCGAACAACAATCCATCGCCTCTGTTCTCTCGGCTTTTGATGATAAAATAGACTTACTTCGAGAAGAAAACAAAACATTGGAAGAAATCGGGCAGGTTATTTTTAAAGAATGGTTTGGAAAGTATAGTGTGGATGATGAGTTGCCAGAGGGGTGGAGAGTTGGGAAGTTGTGTGAGATTTGTAATTTAAAATCAGGTTTTGCTTTTGTTGGAGATGATTTTGTTGAAAAAAGTAATACAATGGTTTTAAAAATTAAAGATTTAAAAGGAAATTGGATTGTTGATTTATCAGATATTTCTTTTGCAAAAGATGAAGTAAAAAATTTAGAAAGAGTTCAATATTTTAAATTAAAAGTTGGAGATATTGTTCTTGCGATGTCAGGAAATACAACAGGAAAAATTGGTGTTATTCCGAATTTAGAAGAAGAATTGTTTTTAAATCAAAGAGTTGGAAAGTTTTTTATTAATGATGAAAAATATAAAACATTTATTTATTTCTTTTTAATGTCTGGAAATTATGAAGAAAAAATATTAGCTATGGGCTACGGAAGTGCTCAGCCAAATATTAATCCAACACAAATTGAAAATATTAATATTATTTATCCTGATAATAAAACTTTAGAAAACTTTATAAATACAACTATTCCAATTTTTACAAAAATTTTGGATAATTTATACCAAATCCAATCCCTCGCTCGTAGTCGTGATGAGTTGTTGCCGAAGTTGATGGGTGGGGAAGTTAGGGTTACCGATTTTTAAAGAAAAAAGTGTAATAATATGAGAAAAATAGAAAAAGTTATTTTTGATACCAATACGCTTAGAAATACTGAACCTAAAACTTTTCTTGGTGGTAGGGATGAATTAAAAAAGTTCTCAGAAGTTTCTGAAATTATTTTTCCAGATATTGTTATAGACGAATTAAAGCATCAAAAAAGAAAAAGTCTTGAAAAAAGTAAAAGTTCCTTTTTATCTAATCCTTTTCATTGGTTAATAAATTTAAACGAACAAGAAACACAAAATTTTGATAATGATGCACATATTAGTCAATTAGAAATAAATGAGGATATAAAATATTTTGTTATTCAATTAACTGATTACACAGTTTTAGAAAAGATTAAGGACCTTGCTATTAATAAATTGCCACCATTTGAAGATTCTGACGGTACGGATAAGGGATTTAAAGATGCTTATATTTATTTTACTATATTAGAGTATTTACAGAGTTTAGGAGATAAATATATTTTTGTATGTACTAAAGATGGTAGATTAAAGGAAGCCTTGGAAAAACATCAAAATATAAAAGTAATAGAAGATTTTGAATCATTTAAAAAACAAAGTATCTCTTCTTTTTATGATGATTATTTTATACAGAAGTTAAAAAATGAAGTGAATAATGATATTTCTGAAGACAATATCCTTGATTTTTGGATGAGTATAAATGGAAATCAAATCTTGTTAATTGAATTAAATAATGAAGAAATCGTTGTAGAAATTGATACTGGAGAAATAATAAGTGTTGAAAACAAGATCTTTTATGAGGTTTTTATTAATGAATTAATTGGTTCTGCAAGTTTTGCAAGTACACATCAAATGGTTTCAAATTTATTTAAATATAAAAATTATTTTTCCGAAAAAGAAATTATAAATATTTTAGAAGCTTCTATAACAAATAGTCAAATATCTATAATAATAAAAGATAGTGATGTGAAACAGTTTATAAGTGATTTATTTGAAGCTAAAAAAGAAATTCTTACTGTGGAAATTAGAGATTCTTTGGAATATTTATTGAAACCATCACAAATTTCATATGATGATTTACCTTTTTAATTAATTTTATTATGCCCTCCCTAAACGAATACCACATTGAACAAAACCTGATAGAACTTTTGCAAAAGCAAGGTTATAAATATTTTTATGGTCCAGATATTGCCCTTTACTCAAAAAACGCCAAGAGAGAAGGATTCGACTCTGTCCTCCTCGAAGATGAATTAAAAAAATCTTTGAAAAGATTGAACCCAGACGTACCCGAATCAGCTCGCCATGAAGCTTACCAACATGTTTTGAAACTCGGCTCACAAGATTTGATGACAAATAATGAAAAATTCCATAATTTTTTGACTGATGGTGTCACTGTCGAATATTTCAAAGAGGGAAATAGTAAGGGAGTAAATGTCCGTTTGCTTGATTTGGAAAATATTGAAAATAATAGTTTCTTCGTCGTCAATCAATTTGTTATCAAAGAAAATAATAATGAAAAAAGATTGGATGTTGTTGTGTTTGTAAATGGTTTACCACTCGTCGTTGTAGAATTAAAAAATGCTACAGATGAAAAAGCTACCTTGGAAAGAGCTTTCACCCAAATCCAAAATTATAAAAAAGCAGTGCCAAGCATTTTTTATTATAATTCACTTTGCGTTATTTCCGATGGTTTGGATGCTAGAGTTTCTAGTATTTCTGCACCATTTAGTCGTTTTTTATCTTGGAAATCACCAGATAAAAAAGAAAATGGTAAACTTCCTGAGATGCAAATATTGGCAGAGAGAATGTTTAAAAAAGATGTTTTGTTGAGTTTGATTCGTTTTAATACTGTTTTCGAACAAGAAGAAAGAAAGGATGAAAAGACAGGACTCTTTTCTGTAGTGAAAATAAAAAAAGTGGCAGCCTATCACCAATACTACGCTGTCGAAAAAGCTGTAAAGGAAACTCTCAGAGCTACTGAAGGAAAAGAGGGAGATAGAAAGATTGGTGTTGTCTGGCATACCCAAGGTTCTGGAAAATCTTTGTCTATGGTTTTTTATACCGGACAGATTGTCGTCGAACCAGATATGAAAAATCCAACCATTGTTATTTTGACCGATAGAAATGATTTGGATGAACAATTGTTTAATACTTTTGGAAACTGTAAACAACTTTTGCGTCAGACTCCTGTTCAAGCTAAGAATCGTGAACACTTGAAAGAACTTTTGACTGTGTCTGGTGGTGGCATTGTTTTTACCACTATCCAAAAATTCGCGCCTAGTGAAGGAAATGTTTATGAGACTTTGTCAGAAAGAACCAATATTGTTGTTGTGGCTGATGAAGCTCATCGTAGTCAATATGGATTCAAAGGACGAGAAGTGGAAACAGTAGAAGGTTCAGAGATACGCTATGGTAATGCCAAATATTTGCGAGATGCTTTGCCTCAAGCTTCTTTTATCGGCTTTACTGGTACTCCTATTGAAAAAGAGGATAGATCTACTCGAGCTGTTTTTGGTGATGAAATAGATATTTATGATATTAAGCAAGCTGTGGAAGATGGTGCGACTGTGCCGATTAGTTATGAGTCTCGATTGGTTAAAATAAAAATGAATGATGAGATTGTAAGTAAAATAGATTATGCTATTGATGAGATTGAAGGCGCTAGTGAAGAGCAAAAAGAAAAAGCCAAAAAGAAAAACGCTCAGATAGATGCAATTGTCGGACATCCTGACAGACTTCGAGATATTGCCAAAGATATTGTAAATCATTTCGAAGCTAGACAAGAAATTTTTGAAGGTAAATCTATGGTAGTCTGTATGACCAGACAAATTGCGGTCAATCTTTACGCCGAAATTATTAGACTTCGTCCAGATTGGAATGATGAGGATTTGCTACAAGGAAAATTGAAAGTTGTTATGACTAGTAGTAGCGATGACCCTGCAAGTTTTCAACCACATCATACTAGCAAAGAAGATAGAAAAAAATTGGCTTTGAGAATAAAAGATGTGAATGATCCTTTGCAAATGGTCATAGTACAGTCAATGTGGTTGACTGGTTTTGATGTACCTTGTTTGCATACGATGTATATTGACAAAAAAATGCAAGGAGCGAATCTAATGCAGGCTATAGCGCGCGTCAATCGTGTTTACAAAGACAAACCAGGTGGATTGATTGTTGACTATATTGGTATTGGACAAGATTTGCGTAATGCTATGGGAGTCTATGCCGCTAGTGGTGGGCAAGGTGAAGCAGTTTTAGACATTGCTGAGGTTATCGCTGGAATGAAAACAAAATTTGAGATAATAGAACAGATGTTTCATGGTTTTGATTACAAAAAATATTTCAAAGCAAAAAGCAATGAAAAATTGACTATCTTGTTAAATGCTAGTAACTATATTTTGAGGGATGAAAAATTGAAAAATAGATTTCTGTCAGAAATCATGGCTCTTTCCAAACTTTTTGCCATGTCTGTACCAAGTGCCGAATCAGAAGAAATTCGAGATGAAGTTGCTTTTTTTCAGGCAGTCAAAGCTCGTATCAACAAGTTTACTCCTAGTGGTACCAAGACTGACAAACAAGTAGAAACAGCTATTAGACAAATTGTGGATAATGCTTTGGCTAGTGATGGAGTCGTAGATATTTTTGCTGCCGCTGGCATCAAAACTCCAACTTTGGATATTTTGTCAGAAGACTTTTTGTTAGAAGTAAAAAACATGGAGCAAAAGAATTTGGCTTTTGAACTTTTGCGTAAGTTGCTAAATGATGAGGTGAAAGTTAGACAAAGAAAAAACATGTCACAAGGTAAGAAATTTTCTGAAATGCTTGAAAATGTCATCAAGAGATATCATAATAATCAGATAGATACGGCACAAGTCATCCAAGAATTGTCTGATCTTGCTCGTGATATGCAACTTGAAGATAACAAAGCTAAAGATTTGGGGCTCACATCTGAGGAGTATGCCTTTTATTCGGTTTTATCTGAAAATGATTCAACTAGCTTTTTGGAAGATAAAAAAATGAAAGAGTTGATCCATGTTATTGTCGATACTGTTCGCAAAAATGCTACTGTTGATTGGGAAAAAAGAGATGATGTAAGAGCTAAACTTCGGATAACTGTAAAAAAGATTTTGATGAAATATGGTTATCCCCCAGATTTGGCTAGAATGGAAGCTGACCGTGTTTTGGAACAAAGTGAACTTTTGGCAAGTGAGTTGACTAAGTTATAAAAATTTTTATTATAAACAAAATAAAAAACGTTAGAAAAATTCTAACGTTTTTGTTTTTTACCCTTGACATTTTCTGAAATATATGACTATATATTATGTTTAAGGGGGTGCTATGGCTACGTTTCTTTTGAAAAGTTTTGTCCGCGGGACGGAGTTGCCGTTCTGCGAGTGTGGCAAGGGTAAGATCAGTCGAATAAGTTCGGCTACTCGCACTGCTGACTACAGAGTCACCTGCGAGTGCGGTAGGTCTTACTTTGTTACCCTAACCGGGCGGATTACTCTGTCCGAGGACAAGGAGGTGAAAGATAGGAAATAGCTATGACATAAGCAGTTCGGGGGGTTACTGCTCAAACAAAAAACCCCACTGTCCCACTTTTGGACATTGACGAGAATCGCACTATTTGCTATATTTAATTCATCATCAATGACAGATTTTTGGCGAATCTCGAGGTGATACAAACCAAAAAAGTGTCCCGATTAAATTGGGAAACTTGGGTGGAACCTCCCGATTAAATCGGGACCCAAGACTTCTATCAAGAGGTCTTTTTATTTTTTCCAAAAAAATGTTATAATAAACATAATAATTTATTTATATGAAATCACTCGAATCAGTAGTCAATTTTGCTAAGCAAAAAGGTTTTATTTTTCAATCATCAGAAGTCTATGATGGACTTGCTGCTGTTTATGATTTTGGACCTTTGGGAATACTCCTCAAAAATAATTTGCAAGAATTGTGGTGGAAAGAAATGGTCCAAAGACACAATAATATTTATGGTTTAGACGCAGCGATACTTATGCATCCTCGTGTTTGGGAAGCTAGTGGACATGTTGCTAGTTTTTCGGATCCTTTGGTTGATTGTAAAGAATGTAAGATGCGTCACCGTGCAGATCACTTGCTTGAGACTGTTGGTGTGCAGGCTGATGACAAAATGGGAATAGAAGTACTAAACAAACTTTTGCAAGAAAATAATGTTGTTTGTCCAAATTGTAAAGGTGAATTAACTCCTGCTCGTGATTTCAATCTGATGCTTGAAACTCAACTTAGCAAGACTGATGATAGTAGCAAAGTATATTTGCGTCCAGAAACTGCACAAGGTATTTATGTCAATTTCAAAAATGTGCAGACTGCCACTCGCGCCAAAATTCCTTTTGGTATTGCTCAGGTTGGCAAAGCTTTTCGTAATGAAATCACTACTAAACAATTTATTTTTCGTACCAAAGAATTTTCTCAAATGGAAATGCAATATTTTGTAAAACCTGAAACGGCAGAAAAATTGTACGAAGATTGGAAAACTTCACGTTTGGCTTGGTGGGAATCTTTGGGACTCAAAGCTGAAAATCTTCGCTATCATGAACACGAAAAATTGGCTCACTACGCTAAAGCAGCTTATGATGTAGAGTACAATTTCCCTTGGGGTTGGAAAGAAATAGAAGGATTGCACAATCGTGGTAATTTTGATTTGACTCAACACGAAAAATTCAGTGGCAAAAATCTCAAATATCGTGATCCTGAAACCAATGAAGAATACGTGCCATTTATTATTGAAGCATCTTCTGGACTAGATAGAAATGTCTTTACTTTGCTCGTAGATGCTTATGAGGAACTAGATGCGAGAAGTGGAGACGAAGATGCTAAACACGAAAAAGAAGTAGTACTTCGTATTCACAAGAGTTTGGCGCCAATCAAAATGGCAATACTTCCGTTGTCCAAGAAAGAACCTTTGCAAAATATTTGTAATGAAATTCAAAATACTTTGTCAAAAAATTATATGACTCAGTATGATGAAACTGGTAGTATTGGTAAACGTTACAGAAGACAAGATGAGATAGGTACACCTTATTGTATTACTGTTGACTTCGATTCACTAGAAGACAAAAAAGTGACTGTGCGTGATAGAGATACGATGGAACAAGAGAGAATCAGTATTGAAGATTTGGAAAAATATTTTGTTGAGAAATTTTAGATAGCATTTTATTAAATAATTTAATCTTATAAATATGTCTATTGGAAATGAACCAAATATCATTCACGATGCTTCTTTAATGAGTGAGTCTGAAAGAAAAAAGATAGAAGAAAGAAAAAAAAGGTCTAAAGAAAGAAAATTTGGATTTAGAAAAAATACTTTAGTTGATTTAGATAACAAACATCAGTCTTTTTCTAAACATCTTTCTGATCACAAAAGTTTTTTGCGTGATCATCATTCTGTATCTAATTCTATCTCAAAACTAGATACCAGTTTGGATCTCGATGAACAATTAGATGACCTTGAAGAAATTATAAGAGAAAAAGTATCATTAATATTAGATAAGATTTCATTTAAATTGAGTGAAGGTAGCCTTTCATTAGAAGAAGTGATTGATTTTATGAATGGTAAAAATATTGGAGAAAAAAAACTCGAAGATGTAAAAGATATAAGAGAGCTTGGAGATTTTTTAAAAAAACATAGAGGTATAAAAGATATAAAAGAAGAAGATTTGAAAAGTATATTTGCGGATTACAAAAAATAATAGATTTACAAGAAAATTTTTAATATTATGGAAATAAATAATTTGTTTAGTCCAGAGCCAGAGAGAGAGTTGTCTAATGGTGAAAGAATAGAAAAATTTAGATCTGAATTGCGAAACCATATTATTTTTCAAATCAGAAGATTACAATCTGAAGGTAATATCGATAGTGAAATTAACGCATTGAATTCCTTGATAAATTCTATTGCTAAAGCTAGTTCTTTTGAAGAATTAAAAAGAATTCAAGCTGAAATGTTAGATATTACAGAAAATAGAAATTTGAGATAAAAAATTTAAAATTGAAAATTACTAAATTTAAAATTTAATACAAATATGCCCCCAATCGAACCAAGTAATAATCCAGTAAATAGTGTAACAACTTCTACTAAGACCGGATATTTTAGTCGTATAGGAAGTTCTATCAAAGGAATTCTTTTTGGATTTCTTATTTTTATTGCTTCTTTTGTTGTCCTTTATTGGAATGAAGGTAAAGTAGACAAATCAGATATTGCCTCAACTGCTACAGAAATTAGTGCGACTAGTTTGAATACCGATTCTGCTTTGGAAGGTAAGTTGATTCACGTGAATGGAGACTTGTCTACTGAAAACAATTTGTCAGATAGTACTTATCTCAAAGAAGGTAAATACTTGGCCTTAAATCGTAAAGTAGAAGTCTATGCTTGGGTAGAAGAAAGTAGTAGCAAAACAAAAACCAATGTCGGTGGTTCACAAACTACAGATACTACTTATACTTACAAAAAAGATTGGGTAAACGAAGCAACTGACTCTAGTACCTTTCAAGAACAAAAAGGTCATGAAAATGTAGCCAAGTCTCTAGATAGTAATACTTGGTATGCTAGTAGCGCCAAAATTGGTGTTTATGAAGTAGAACCAGCTAGACTTACTATGCCTGGATATTCTGAAATTACTTTGACCAAAGAAAATACTGTTTTGCCAGTAGTAACTGTGCCAACTACGACAACAAAAACAGTTCCACAAAATGATTTGATGAAAGCTCTTAGTGCTAGTGATGATGATTTGAACGCTGAGTTTGGAACAAATACCAAAGTTGTGGAAGAAGTTGTTGTTCCAGAAAAAACAAAAAATGTAGTATTAAATGGTAACTATGTTTATGTAACTGAAAAAAATGTTAGTACTCCAACAGTAGGCGATATGCGTGTTAGTTATAGTGCTGTTGTATCACCAGTATCTGTCACTTTGCTTGGTAGACTAAATAATAACAAAATTACCGCGATGACTGATGCAAAAACTGGTGTAGTTCTTTATCGTGCTTTTAGTGGTACTTTTGAAGATGCTCTTGCTACTTTGCATACTGAATACAAAACTGCACTTTGGATTTTCCGTGCTATTGGTTTCCTTATGATGTGGATTGGTCTTGCTATGATTTTGGCACCGCTTAGTGTCTTGCTAGATGTCTTGCCAATTTTTGGTACTATTAGTCGTAGTGTCGTTGGCTTGGTGACTTTCTTAGTAGCTCTTGTATTATCTATCGTGACTATTGTTGTTTCAATGGTTTTGCATAATCCACTTGTTTTGGTGATTGTAGTTTTGGCTGTTATAATCTATGTAATGAAAGTAATTAAAAAAGCTAAACAAAAGCCACAAACAGTAAGTTAAAATGTTGGAATTGTTGATTGAGTAAGTGATTAAGTGATCAGGTGATAAAGTGATTATTTAAATAAATTTAATCTTAAGAAAGATCCCTCGTCGTATTCTCGACTCAGGATGAATAAACCCCTATGTACGAATATTTAGAACTAAAAAATAAAGCAAAAGTATATTTTATTCCATTGCAAGATACCAAATCTTTGACTACTTTGGTGATGTTTCCGGTTGGTTCACGTTATGAAGCTGACAAAATGGCTGGCGTCTCTCATTATGTAGAGCATTTGATGTTTAAAGGCACAAAAAAGAGACCAAGCACTCTTATCCTAACTCGTGAGATAGATAGGCTAGGAGCGCAATATAATGCCTTTACAGGCAAAGAATATACTGGTTACTACATTAAGGCTGATGCTAAATATTCAGAAGTTTCTATGGATATTTTGTCAGATATGCTTTTCAATTCCAAATTTGATCCAAAGGAAATGGAAAGAGAAAAAGGTCCAATCATTGAAGAAATAAGAATGTACAAAGATAATCCTTTGATGAGTATTGATAGTCTTTTTGAAGATTTGATGTTTGATGGCTGTCCTCTTGGGCGTGATATCGCTGGTACTGAAGCTCATGTCCGTAGTTACAAACGTCCTGATGTTATCAAATATCGTGATACTTATTATAGTCCAAATAATATGACTATTGTTGTCGCTGGAGCAGTTGATGACAAAGTAAGAGAACATGTAAAAAAATATTTTGGTGCTGGCAAAAATAATGGTGGTAGAAAAAGAGAATATACACCAGCTTGTTT